>JBFFIY010000003.1:0-85397 GCA_041556195.1 Enterobacterales bacterium | reverse complement strand
TGACAATGACGGCGTATTAGACAGTAACGACGCCTTCCCTCTCGATCCAACTGAATCGGTTGATACCGACAGCGATGGCATTGGCAATAACGCTGACACCGATGATGACAATGACGGCGTATTAGACAGTAACGACGCCTTCCCTCTCGATCCAACTGAATCGGTTGATACCGACAGCGATGGCATTGGCAATAACGCTGACACCGATGATGACAATGACGGTGTATTAGACAGTATCGATGCTTTCCCACTCGACCCAACCGAATCAGTCGATACCGATAATGATGGCATTGGCAATAATACCGACTCAGATGATGATGGTGATGGTGTATTAGATAGCAATGATGCGTTCCCGCTAGATCCGAGCCGTAGCAGTAACGGTAATAATGCCAGCTCAGGAGGTGGAGGAGGTTCAATACCTCTAAGCCAAATTAGTATCTTATTGCTTATTTTTTGGGTAAGAAAACGTGCACTAAATAATTATCTGAAATTACAGCAAAGGATTTTATAAGAAAGAAATTTCACAATGGTTAAACACAATGGATTACTCCTTTTCATTGTGTTTGACTGTCGCAATTTACCAACTTCCAACGCTCTCCATGCTACGCCAGGGTTCTTTGAGTGCTAAAGCTTGGTTAGCTTGTAATAGTTCAATAGAAATGCCATTAGGATCTTTAACAAAGGCCATTCTGCCATCTCTGGGCGGCCTTAAGATTTTAACACCCTGTTTTTGTAGTCGCTCACAAGCCTGGTAGATATCATCTGTTTCAAAAGCTAAATGACCAAACTGATCGCCTGCATGATATGTTTGCTTATCCCAGTTATGGGTTATTTCAACCATAGGATGGTTCTCACTTTCTCCAAAAAAATACAGAGAGAATTTTCCAGAGTCATAATCATTCTGTCGAATAAGCTTTAACCCCAAACCCTGAGTGTAGAAACGCGTGGTGGCAGCAGGATCATTGGTTCTTATCATACTATGTAAAAATTTCATGGTTCGTCCTGATAGCTTCGTTTACAAAGAAAAAACGAGATTATTCTTCCTCAATTTCACGGTTAGCCTCATCAGCAATTTCTTGTAACTTACTTGCCAACTCACTTTTTTGAAGCGCATCCGAGACTGATTTTTTCAAAACAATAATATTGATTCTTCGATTGATGGGATTGTTTGGGTCATTGACATCTAGCAGTGCTGAATCGGCTAATCCTTCAACTTTAGCAATTTGCTGAATGGGCAGGCCTCCTTGCACTAATTGACGTCTTGCAGCATTTGCCCGGTCAGCTGAAAGTTCCCAATTGGTGTAGTTGGGTCTTCCCGCATATGGAATGCCATCGGTATGCCCGGTAACACTCACTTTATTGGGGACTCTGGCAATCACTGTGGCGAATTTTCTGAGAATGAGTGAAGCAAATGGCTGAACCTGTGCCTTTCCTCCCAGAAACATGGGACGATTTTTTTTATCAAAGATCTGCACCCTCACACCCTCTGGCACGATATCAACATGTATTTGTTCTTTAATATCTTTAAAGGCCGAACTTTCATTCACAGTACGTTTTAACCTTCGTACAAGCTCTTCAAGACGTTTTTTTTCAATTTTGGCTGCTTTAAATTCAATATCTTCATCATTACTTTGTTTTGGTTTTTTCAATGAGTCAGGTGTGGTTCCCTCAGGTACAAACTGCTCAATAACTGCACTATCAGCCCCACCAGGACCAATAATTGCGCCACCAGGATCGGTAAAATGACCAGATATAAAATGTTTTTGTTGCGGTGTAGCAACATTGGCCAACCAAAGCACCATAAAAAAAGCCATCATCGCCACGGCAAAATCAGCAAAAGCCACCTTCCAGGAGCCGCCATGATGACCATGCTTCTTTTTTTTGATCTTTTTAACAATAATAGGTTGGTTATTAGTTACCATTAACTATTCACCATTATCTGGCCCGGATCCTTTGCTCAAGCTCCAAAAATGAAGGCCTGACATCAGAAAAAATTGTTTTTCTTCCAAATTCAACCGCTATTTGTGGCGGCATTCCATTGACTGCTGCGACTATAGACGTTTTAAGACATTGATAAAACTGAGTTTCATCATTTACTGAATGTTCAAAAGCATTGGCCAGAGGAGCAACAAAACCATAAGCCAACAAAATACCTAAAAATGTACCCACCAATGCCGCCGCCACATGTCCACCCAGTTCATTGGGTGGGCCACCTAATGAGGCCATAGTAATCACAATACCCAAAACCGCTGCGACAATACCAAATCCAGGTAAAGAATCTGCCACTTTGGCTAAAGCAATGGCAGGTTGCACGATCTCGTCATGATGGGTTTCCAATTCGATATCCATCAAATTATCAAGCTCATAAGCGGTCATATCTCCAACTACCATCAATCTTAGATAATCACAGATAAATTCCAGAATATGCGGATCTCTGATCACTAAGGGATATTTATCAAAGATAGGGCTATCTTGAGGTTCATCTATATCCGCTTCAATCGCAATTAACCCCTCTCGACGGATTTTATTGAATAGTTCAAACATTAAACCCAGGGATTCCATGTACATTATTTTACTATAGCGAGAACCAAACATGAGCTTAGGGATCCCTAAAAAGATCTTTTTTATCACTTTGACAGGATTAGAAATAATCAATGATCCCAATGCAGCACCACCAATTATAAGTAACTCAAACGGTTGCCATAAAGCCAATAGGTTGCCATGGGATAGGACAAAACCACCAAATACAGAAAAAATAACGATAAGACTACCAATAATCAGAGCCATACCAAGCCCCTCATAATTAAGTAATTAGTAACAAAGCTTTCCATTCCACAAATACCTCAAGATTCACCAGCCCACAAACTCTAACATAGCAGAAAATTCTCGCTTTTGATCAGTATATTAAAATTTGATCGCTTTTTCGTTAACCAGGTCATGTGCTACTCTATTGTCTATACTAATATTTATAAGTTATAAAATCTCAGTTCTGTATAAAATTCAACCAAACAGTTCTTCATTAAATTAATAGAGATATCAAATTTGTCATCACCGAAACAATTATTATTACTTAACTCTAATACAGAACGTCTCCAGATCCTTGAGAATTTGTTACTTAATTGCATTCCCTTCAAAATTATTTCAGCCAGTTGTGCAGCGGACGCCGTTCAAATACTCAAAACAGAAACCATCCATTTCGTTGTCAGTAATATCAACCTGGATAATTTTGATGGCTGGCGTTTAGCAAGATTAGTACGTTCAGGTGTTTTAAAGTGTGCGCCTGATACCCCCTTTGTGATTGTGGCAAATACCTGGTGTGAACATATAGCAAATGTCACAGCTCGAGAATTTAATATTAATCAACTTATCGCTTTCAAAGATCGTGACAAACTTCTGGATATTATCAAAAAGAAACAACTAACGCCGATTGAGGATATGAAAAAAGCATCACTTCTTATTATTGAAGATAACTCTGATACTCGTCATCTGGTTAATCGAATACTGGACCCACGCTTTACTATTGAAAGTGCGACTAATGGCGAAGCTGGTTTAGATTTATGGCGAAAAAAAAATTACTCTCTGGTGCTATTAGATGTCATGTTACCTGGTATGTCAGGAAATCACGTGCTAAAAACCATCATGCAGGAACAACCCTCGCAATCAGTTGTGATAATGACAGCCCACCACACTATGGAACTTGCTGAAGAGCTAATACTAAGTGGCGCTGCTGACTTTATCAGCAAACCCTTTAGGGCAGAACAGTTACGTCGCGTCTGTGAAACAGCGGCTCGTCGTGAAGATTTTATTATCAGTAATACTCAATTTGCCGCTAAGGTCAAATCTCTAAACCAGAGTCGTCTCCAATACAAACAAATTTTAGAAACCCATCAGCATTTACTGGATCAACTCGGAACCGTCATTATTGAACTAGATTCACATGGTAATATATGTTTTCTCAATAAAGCCTGGGAAAAGCTAACGGGGTATTTAATCGTCGAAAGCCTGCAACATACCTTCTCAGATTTTATGGAAATTTCAGAGATACCCGGCGTTCAGGTTTTAGATGATCTAAACGCCATTTTGTCTGGAGAGATAAAATCTCACAGTTTTGAATTTAAATTGAAAAGTGCTTTACATGAGCAACTCTGGGTAGAAGCCCGATTTGAAACGTCTATATCTACAGATTCTAATCTCCGTACTATTTCTGGAACTATTGATAATATTTCTGCGAGAAAGAAGGCCCAAAAAGATCTTGAATATCTTGCTATGCATGATGGCCTCACAGGTTTATTTAATAGAAACTACTTCGAATTAGAATTGAAATTATTTACTTCAACTGCTGCCAGAGGTCATGGACCCCACTCTTTACTTTATATCGATCTTGATCATTTCAAAATAATAAACGATACACTTGGTCATCATCAGGGAGATTTAGTACTTAAAAACATCTCTTCTTTAATTAAAACAAGGCTTAGAGATTCCGATGTTTTATCCAGAATTGGAGGAGATGAATTTGCGTTACTTTTACCCAACACAGATCAACAAACAGCATTAGTGCTTTCAGAGAAAATTTGTACCCTGTTGGATAACTATCAATGTAAATTAGAAGGTCAAGTGTTCAAAGTCAATTGTTCAGTCGGAATATCAGAAATCAGTGGTAAAGAAGCAACTGCTGAAGAATACATGAAACAGGCGGATATAGCACTTTATGCTGCAAAAAAACAAGGAAGGAACCAATCACACATATATGATAGTAACGATGCACTTAGCAAAGAGCTTCAAGCCAGTTTTGAATGGGCACGCAAACTTCATCAAGCCGTAGCAGATGACAATCTGGTACTTTATTTTCAACCTGTCGTTGAAATTGGAACCGGTTTAACAGCTTATTATGAAGCGCTTGTAAGATTAAAACTTGCAGGTAGAATTGTCTCCCCTGGTGAGTTTATTCCAGCTTTAGAACGCGAAGGCGATATGAGTTTGCTGGATAGACAAGTGATTAGAAAATCCTTTAAGTCTCTGGCTGAACACCCCAACTTAATAAAAATAGCTATCAACTTATCGGCTCAAGGTTTTAGTGATGAACGTTTAGTTCCATTTATTAAAGAAGAACTGAAGAAAAATAAAATTGATGCTACTCGCATAATTTTTGAACTCACAGAAAGCGCCAGTCTAAGTAATATAACCGCAACTCAACAACTTGTTTCTAAAATAAGTCAACTTGGTTGCGAGTTTTCCATCGATGATTTCGGAACCGGTTTTAGTACCTTTAATTACCTCAAACAACTACCTGCTCAGTCTGTAAAAATTGATGGGTCTTTCGTAATTGATCTCGCACAAAATCCAGTCGATTTTGCGTTAGTAAAAGCCATCTATGAAGTCGCAACTGCTCTTGATAAAAAAACTGTTGCTGAATTTGTTGAAAACGAAGAAACTTTAAACATACTCCAGAAAATCGGTGTTACCTACGCTCAGGGTTATTTTTTAGGAAAACCGCAACCTGTTGAACTATTGTTTAAAAAAACGCGCCCTCTCTTTGCAAATTAAAACAATAATCGATAAAAAGTATATACTTGAATTTTTTAGCCGACACTTTAATATCAAACTGAACTTTTCAAGGTTAATTCTACCTCGTAGTCTTTAAAAGGTGATTAATTCGTACTTGTTATTAATCGCCTTATTTAAAAGAGAGAATAAAATCAACATGAATAAAGAGTGGGATAATGCAGATTTACTGATTGAATATTTAAAATTACTAGAAATCGAATATATATTTGGCATACCCGGGGGAGCCATAGAGCCACTTTATAACGCCCTGGCCCGGCATGAAACCAAAGGTGGTCCCAAAGCCATCATAGCACGACATGAAACAGGTGCAGCCTTTATGGCTGACGGCTATGCCAGAGAAACGGGTAAACTTGGTGTTTGCTGTGCTACAACTGGCCCCGGTGCCACCAATTTACTAACGGGAGTCGCCTCAGCATTTGCCGACAATGTTCCAATGTTAGTTATCACAGCACAAACACCTTTACCCAAGTTTGGAAAAAATGCGCTACAAGAGTCTTCCTGTACAGCCATTGATACAGTTGGTATTTTTCGTCACTGTACTCGCTATAACACTCTGATATCACATACGGAACAACTCGATACCAAGATAATTGCAGCCATTATGGCAGCCAATCGTACTCCAGCGGGTCCTGCACATATCAGCATTCCCTCAGATATATTACGGCAACAGGCTTCTAGTAAAACCGTATTAAAAACAAGACGATTAATTCAAAAATTTACTCTAACAGATAATTCTGCGGTAAATACTCTCACAGAAATGCTATCCAGTGCCTGGCGAGTTGCCCTTTTTCTGGGTAAAGGCTGTGGGCGAGCCAGTCAATCCATTATGGAATTTGCCGAAATCACTCATGCACCGATTATGACAGGCCCGGCAGGTAAACGATGGATGAATAGCTTTCATCCATTGTATCGAGGCATTTATGGGTTTGCCGGGCACCAGAGTGCAGAAAAAACCATGCAAGATAAAACCATTGATCTGATAATCGCTGTCGGCACACCGATTACTGAGCTAGGCACTAGCGGTTGGCAAGCGCATTTACTCGGTGACCGGCTGGTACATATTGATTCAACCATCGAACATTTTTCGCGTTCTCCGATGGCTCAATTGCATGTGTGTGGTGATATTCAATCTATATTTGAGCAACTTATTCTGAATGTTAGAGAAGGTATTAAATGGGGGCGAACCTGGGATGCTGTTGATCCTGTCAAAAAGTATTACTTAGATCAAAATATATCAAACTCTGATCATGGTTGTCAGATAAGGCTCGATGATCCTGAGGCTTGTTATTCAGAATCTATTCCTTTAAAACCACAACGAATAGCTACAGAATTCGCTCGACGGATCCCTTCCGCTTATAGACTACATCTGGATGCAGGCAATACATGGGCCTGGTTTACTCATTATTACCACCGTGCCAGCGCAAGAGGTTATTACCATATCGCTATGGGTTTCGGCTCAATGGGATGGGCAGTGGCTTCATCTATTGGCACTTGTTTTGGAAGTAAGCAACCTTCTGTATGTGTAACAGGTGATGGCAGTTATTTAATGGCTGGACAGGAAATCACTGTTGCTTTACAAAATGAATTACCCATTATTTATGTGATAATGAATGATGCTTCCTTAGGCATGGTCAAACATGGACAAAAACTCGGTGGTGCTGAAGAAATTGGATTTCAATTGCCAAAAATTGATTATGCAAAAATGGCAGAAGCCATGGGGATTGAGGGGATCACTATTAGAACACCTGAAGAATTGGTTGCTATCGACTGGAAACGATTGGGAGAAAAGTCAGCCCCAACGATGATAGATCTGATTATAGATCCTGATGAAGTGCCACCTATGGGGCAAAGGGTTAAGGGATTGGCAGATGAAAATAAGTCGGCTACGCCGGGGGGTTAGCATGAACCAAAAAACTGATTTTGGATATTCAAAAAAAACAACTACAGCCATTTGTTATGAAAAACCATCCAAAAACAACCCATTTGTGGCTGAATCAATACATTTATTTGGTTATGATTTACTTGAACTTACTAAAAAAAAATCATTTATTGAAGTTCTTTTACTTTTATATACTGGTGAATTACCGACTCCTAATTCAACCGAATTGATGAATACATTAATGATTGGTCTAATAAATCCCGGCCCAAGAAATCCAGCTGTAAGAGCGGCTATGACGGCTGGAATTAGTAAGTCAAATCCTCCTCACCTGTTGCCAATTGGACTCATGGTTTTAGGTGGAGTAGATGGGGGTGCCGCTGAAGTCGAAAAATCTATGCAACTAATTCAAAGATCTTTTACATCCAATAAAAAAACTCTTTTTTCAACGAACTCAACGAATACATCTATGCATGAAGGAGACATCAAAATTGCTCCTGGATTTGGTTCCAGCTATGGACAAAAATGTATTGTTACACATCAATTAGCGCAACATCTTATCAACCGGCCAGGTGCGGGAAAATACCTTCACTGGGTCAATGAGCAATTATTAAATTCTAACGATGACCGTGTTGGCTGGTTACCTGTCGGTTTAGCATCGGCAACATTTCTTGATTTGGGTATTCAACCAAGAGAGGGGATCGCGCTTTTCCAGATACTTTACGCACCGGGAATTTCTGCGCACGCTTTAGAACAAACTCACAAGCCAATTTCATCAATGCCTTTCCTGGAGGACAGTCAATATGAACTCAAATAAACAATTGTCCGACTTAGATTTTTGGCAAAAAAAACGTAACAAAATTTCAACTTCTATTGGGAAATGGATTGGAGGTGATGAGGTCATATGCCACGGCCATCTAATGATGGAAGATTTGTTAGGTAATATTTCTTATATGCAAATGTTGGTTCTAAATGTTACAGGGAGACTTGTAGAAGAAAGAGTTGCAAAATGGTTAGAGGGTAACTTTATTGGTGTTAGCTATCCTGATGCCAGGATATGGTGCAATACTATTGGAGCTCTTTCAGGAACAATGAAAACTTCTGTAGTAGCTGCTACAGTTACTGGAACATTAGCTGCTGATTCTCGCGGTTATGGAGGAAGTCAAACAAGTATCTACGCTATGGAGTTTATTCAATCTGCTTTAAAGCAAAAAAAATCGGGTAAATCACTTAAAGACATTATCAAAGAAGTAAACCACAAAGATGGCAAACCTATAATCACCGGATATGCAAGGCCCGTTTCTCGAAATGATGAAAGACTTAAACCTCACCAGCAAATGACCCAGAAGCTGGGTTTTAATCAGGGTGAGCATGTTGATCTAGCTTATAAAATTAATCATTATTTAGATAAAAATTATGGTCTTGCAATGAATGTGGCAGGTTACTCCAGTGCCTTTCTTTCAGACCAGGGTTTTTCACCCGAAGAGATGTATAGAATCAAAGCTCTTATGGTAGCAAGCGGGGTTACCGCTTGTTATATTGATTATGCTAAAAGACCTTCTAATAGCTTTTTACCACAACATTGTGACGACATAAAATATGAAGGTCTTACTCCACGCGAAGTGAAATAAGAGTTTACGAGAGACATCAACCAAAATAATAAGATACTTGCACTAAAGCTGTTCTTCTTGGTAATGGCAAATCGTTTGATAAGTTTACAACTGGGCCATTGTTTGCTGTTGGTTCTCTTATATCAGAATCAAACATATTTTTAATCAAAACTGAAACATTGAGCTTTTCGCTTTCAGGTTTCCAACTAATAGAAAAATCTGTGACATTATAATCATCAATTGGCTCCCTCAAATCGTCTATAGCGCGAACCCTGTCCATAACCCAATTTGTTTTTAAACTTAGATCCCAGGAGTTATTGATTTTATAATAAGCTCTCAAATACATCTGCTGCTCTGGAACCGAGTCTACACTAGTATTATTGCCATCTTCTGCATTCAACCAGGAGTAATTACCTATCAAATTAAAGTTCTCATAAGGAGACCAGTCAACTTCCACTTCAAAGCCGTAACCTTGCTGTTCACCAATATTTTTAGCAGTTTTTGTAGTTGAATCCTCGTCTTGAGCAAAGTTAATAATATCTTGCCAATCATACCTGAAAATACTGATCCCATACTTAAAGTCAGATTGTGGATGATAATCAAAAGCTAACTCGAATGAATCAATTTCTTCTGGATCCAGATTTGGATTTCCCAGAGCAACTGGATTGTTAATGTTTCTCATTTCTGCAAAAGAGGGAGCTCTAAAAGCTTTCCCATAAAGAAATTTTGTAGTTAAATTTAAGGTGGTAGACCAGACTATAGCAAGTCTCGGATTTATTGTTTTTCCAAAATCTGAATAATCATCTTGTCGTACACCCGCAGTCAACTCCCAATCTTTTGCTAAATTCCAAATATCTTGAATAAAAAAATACTGATTTGTTCTATCATCTTCTGGTAAGAATACGAATGGGGTATCGGTTACGTCAACAAGAGGGCTACCTGGTACCAAAAACTCTCCATTGGGACCTAAAGCAAAATTCTTAGATTCCTTAACTTTGTATAAATCAGAAACATCATACCCAATACCTAAAGACAAAGAATGATCTGACATTGCCTTATATCTTGCAACAACATTGGTTCTAATGTGTTTTTCAAAAACTTCCGGATTACCAATAACACCATCAGGAAATGGTCCACCCAATCCAATATCTGCACCAGCGGGAAAAACAATTAGATTATTGTCAATCTCCTGGCTCGTACTTAAATAGGCCACTTTTGCACTTATTTCCCAATTTTCAAACATTTCATTAGAGGTATAACCAACATCAAAATTCCAACGATCGCTCGATTCATTTGTACCTGGCCCTAAAGCTTCTGCTATACCCAGGCCAACACCAATTCTTCTTTTTTGTAGTCCAGCATTGAAAGTCCAACTGTTATAATCGAGCCTTAATCTCAATTCATCGTTTTTACGATGATGATCAGCATAACCTGGAGCAAGCGATGCATCTGTACCAAATACTCCATCTAAAAAGATTTGTGCATCAGATTCAATAAATTGATCAAAACCGTCAGTCTCGTGCCTTTCGTAACTAACAAATCCGCCAAGTTCACCACGATTCCAGGCATGTGTGAGCCAAAAATCTTTTGTTGAAAACTCCCCCACTCTAGCACCTATACTTGTTCCATTTGCCGTTGCGGAAGACTTAGTAATTATATTAATCACTCCAGCAAAAGCATCGGCACCATAAACTGCTGATCCAGGCCCTCTAATGATCTCAATTCGCGAGACTGACTCAAGAGTCAGACCTCCCCAAATTTGATTTCGATTTCCAATAAATAGATTTGTTATTGGAACTTCATTTATCAGTACCAGCACCTGAGGATTAAAAACACTGTATATGCCTCTAAAAGAATAAATAGGTAGATGATTACCTGGCCGATAAGAGACATGAAGTCCAGGAACAGTTTCCAATACTTCATCTAAATCTACAGCACCTATTCGCTGGATCTCTTCTTCAGTAATCACGGTCGCAGTTGAAGGAGCTTTATGTATTAATTGTTTTGATCCAGTAGCAATACTGACAAAATCCTCATCCCCATAAAAATCTTCTAAACTATCATCAAACTCATCAGCAACCTCAGTAGCCAAAAGCTTTGTAGATACCATAGCTAGAGTAATAACAATAGACAAAGTCAAAAATCGTTTTAGAAAAAACATTGGATCCACCTTACATTATTATTAATTTGAGATTAGGGTCCATGCAATCCGAATTAATTAAGTCTAGTATAAATTTGAAGCTTCACAAGCTTAATTCAATATCTAATTTTCTTTTAGGGGTAATTTGACAGTAAAAGTACTGCCAACTCCTACCTGACTTTTAACTGTCATTTTGGCTTTCATCAAATCACAAAAAGTCTTGGTAATTGCCATGCCCAGTCCAGTCCCTTCATATTTCCTTGTTTGACTACCATCAACCTGAGTAAATTGTTCGAAAATAAACTCAATTTTTTCTTGTGGAATGCCTTCGCCTGTATCTGTGACTGAAAAATATAAAAAATGTTGTTCATTAAATATTTCAAAAACAACTTGTCCATTTTTAGTAAATTTACAGGCATTACTCAATAAATTCAAAAATATCTGCATGATTTTTTGTCTGTCTAAAAGCAAATGTTCTGGCAATTTTCCTTGCTTAATCAGTAATTCATTATCATTAGCAAGCGCCATAGGTTGTACAGTTTCAAGCGTTTCATTGAGCAAACTTTTCATATCGACCGGCTTCAAATATAGATCCATTCTTCCTGCTTCAATTTTTGCCAAATCCAGGATGTTGTTAATCAATGCCAATAAATTGTGAGCGCTTCGAATACTTTTGTTTAAATCTTCTACCTGAGCATCCATACACTCAAGTTCCAGATCCTCTCGTACTAAATCGGTATAACCTATAATAGCCTGTAAAGGTGTTCTCAGTTCATGGCTGATATTCGCTAAAAATTCAGATTTATGACGATTAGCCGTTAATGCTGAGTCACGTGCTGCTTTTAATTCTTGTGTTCTTATCCCAACTTCTGATTCTAAAGTATCTCTGTTTTTTTCTAACTCTAATTTTTGTTGTTCAAGGTGAAACATCATTTGATTATAGACTTCAGCCATCTGACGAATTTCAGCCGCACCTACAATAGTAGCCTTCGGATAACTACTCAAATCCTTTGCCAACCTCATTGTCTCAGATAACTCCGACAAGGGTTGGGTTAAACGATTAATTCCTAAATTCATCAATACTGATAATATAAAAGCTATTAAACTCCCTGTGACAATATTATTGATAAAAATAGAGCTTTGAATTTGATATAATTCATTTTTATTATATTCAACAATCACAAATCCAATGATTTGTTTTTGTAGTACTTCTTCATTTGGATCGACGGTTTCCGAATCAAATTCATCATCCACCAAAAAAACGGGCGCACTAAAAATCCAGGATTTATCAAATTCTTTTAAGAGTTGAGTTGAATCTGAAAAATCAGCTTTGTCGACAAAAAAATCCTTTTCCGACATAAGTTCAGAAGCAATCAATAATTCTCCGTTCGATTTTAAAACCACTACACCGGATACAGAATGAAAACCCTCGGCTCTTTTAACCGCTTCTAATCCATTTTCTTCACTCTCAGTTAATAATGACAATACGGTTTGATCTGCAAAATTACTGGTTATTTGCATGGCATTTTCAATCGTAGACTGCCTTATTTTTAAACTTGTCTGCCAGGCAGTAATAACCGAGGTAACAATGGCTAAAATAATGACACTGACAATAAAATAACTCATCAGTTGACGCTTAAAACTCGCCTGAGATTCAAAGGGTAGATATCTTGCAACCATTTCAGGTTTCACTCTGGAAAAGTAAGCTCAAAACTCTTCTCCTGTTCGGTACTATATTTAAGTCCTAAATGAGCTGCCGTTCTTAGATTAACCGCTAATTGTAATGAGCTTAATGCTGCAAATTTTTTCTTTTCGGGATCTTTAGCCAATGCTAATACCATGGCATATAGATTTTCACCAAGAGTAAAATTATCAGGATAAGTTGAAAATAAAACACCACGTTTAGCATGGGATGGCTTACTTGAAAATACCACGACATCTTGCGCCCATGATTTAGTTAATATAATAGGAAGAGTCACCTTGTCATGTGAAGAAATTCGATCCAGAGGTAACCAAACCGCATCTTTTTTGGTCATTTTTGAATTGAACAAGTTTTCGTAAAATTGAATCGCTTCTTTGGTTGTTTTAACCTGTCGCAAGTGGAGTTCAAGCCCTTTATCCTGGGCTGCAGATTTAGCAAGCTCAATTAACCATTCACTTTTTTTGCTATAAGCAACATGTATTCGCCGAACTGCCGGTGCAACTTTTGTTAAGTAATCAAAAAGATTGACCGGATCAGAAATTAAGCTAATGCCAGAAACGCCGTTAGGTGAAATGGGTAAAGCGCCAGAAACCACACTGAAATTTTTTGGTAAAAGTTTTGCCAGTTTATAACCTAATCGGCCGAGTACAATAACCTTATTAATACCTGCTTGATTGAGTTGCTTTGTAATTTGTTGACTATCAAAATCTTTTTTTAAAATAAATTCTGTTAACTCAGTCTCACTAGCCTTTTGACTTCCGCTGACTATTTGCTGATAAATGGAGCGATAGGGTTTTTTTGCTTCCGGATAAAAGATAGCGACATTTTCTGACCCAATTGCACAAGTTGAGCTTACCCATAACAGGATAAACATCATCGTCAATAAGAGTCTTCTTCTCTCCAAATTTAACTCCTGTAAATACTCCTAAATAATAGCCCAGGATTATTCTGAATAAAGATTCCAGTCTATATAGCCTGAACTCGGGATAAGAATAGTCAAAAAACTATTAAATATTAGTAAGTTATAAATACTTTATAGCTAACGGTTATCACATCTGTCCAGTGCAAGTATTTTAGTGGTTATCAAAGCGGACTAGCGTAGCAATAGCTCGCTATTGGTAGCTAGTTCAACGCAGAGAACCGCTAAAATAGTTGTGCTAGCTGGCTGTTTTTATCCCGAACTCAAGTCATATACTAAGTATACAGGTTTTTGTAGTAAATCAAATACTTCTTACATTTCAATCTGATAGATTTAAAATTCATGAATATTCTTCAAGAATGCAATTAAACAACCAGGTTATTTATGGTTGATGTATTCTCTATTTTACAAACTTAGCTCAAAAAAAAGCGCTGTTCCCAGCGCTTTGGATAACAACATCTATTGTTTCTTATAGCGTTATTTTCCTTTGCCGCCAACTTCACGATTATAATTCAATCGTTTTGCAGCATCTAAAGTTAACATTTGCATAAAAGCTTTAACTTCTCCATCACTACCCACTGGAGTAGAACCACCACCGCCAAATACATTTGTTGGAACTAAGCGCTTAGAGAAAGCTTGAGCCCAGAGTGTTTGAATTTGAATTTCTGCGTCCAGTTTTTGGGCCAGTGCATTATCAGCTTCGATGATAACTCTTTTCTGATAAGCTTCTGCATCCGCGAGTGTACGTTTGGTTTTTGCTGTTATCACTGCCGTATCAAAATTTATGCCGGCGGTTTCTTTAGCAATTCTAGCCTGTTCTCGTACCTTGGTAGCACCGGTAATTGCCAACTGTTTTTCAGTTTCTGCTTCTGTTGTTTTTTGAATTTGATCTACCTTGGCTTCAGCCTGGCGCTCGGCCACTTCTCGCTCACCTTTTGCAATAGCTAATAAACGTTGTTCCTCTTCCTGGATCCGTTGTTCACGGGCAATAGCTCTATCCGCAGAAGCTTTTTGCTTAAGTTGCATGCGCTCCTTGAATTTCTGGTTTGGTTTCATGTCAGTAATACGAGCATCAATAACAGTGATCCCATAGTTATTGAATTTCTGAATTTTACGTTTAGGTAACCCATTATCATCATAAAGTTTCTTTACTACGAAAATTGTTTTTTCTTCATCAGAATTCATGTTTTGCTGTTCAATCAAAGAGGCGTTAGCTGAGGATTTTGTTTTTGGGGTACTAACTACCATTTCCTGACGTTGTACCAGATAAATTCCTTCATTCATCTGATTTTCAAACTCCGAGTTAAACTGGGTTCTTCCACCTGAATAATATTCTTCTGCACTCATCAAGGATGCATTGGATTGTAAGGTTTCCTTAAATGCTGGGATCAAAGCTGTTCGCAACAGGTTTTCAGGAGAACGATATTCATGAGCCAGTTTCAAAAAAGCCTCTTCGTCAGTTGGTATAGAGTAACGGATGGTGGCTTCTGCCAGGGCATCAACCTGATCCAGAAAAATGATTTCTAACGGAGGTAAACTGGCACTGGTTTCACTGGTGTCTTTCTCAGCGGTTACCAGAGCTTCTCTCGAACCCCTTACGGCTTGCACCGACATAGATCGCTTCCAGGAGTTATATCGCCCAAAAATAAAGAGATGGTAACCCACATCTGTGACCACTTTTTCAGCACCCGTCACTGTTCTGACGTGATAAATATATCCGGGTTCTGCGTAAAAGATAGATTTTGACCCAATAATCACCACCACCATCAAGCTTATCGCTATCAGGATCACTTTAATATTGATAAAATTTTTCATAGATTTCACTGTTTCCATTATTTATGGCTCCGTAAGTATGGTTCCAAGCTCGTGGTATACAGTTTAAATATACAGCTTGAATTATATGATTAGGTAAAGAGGGAGCCGATTGTTGAATCGATTTTTGATCATGGATTTGTTTCTTAAAAACAAGTCATTCTGTATGTATAAGGTTTATTCACTTAAATTTCAAGGGATTCCATTACTATACCTGTAACTAAAGTTGTATTTTTCCTGTTACTACTGATTTTCACCAGCAGTTAAGGATATACTTAAGTGATGTATTCAGCTCTCAAAACTTACAGTTATCTTTTATGAACGTTTACTCCGCTATGGATGAATCCAATACCTCGCAGGCTATGAGTGCAAGCCCTTCCAGAACCGTCGATAAAGCACGGTATGTCTTAGTTAGTGGTGAATTCATACGTGAACCACAAAGAGATAAAATAGCGGTTGAAGAACCCTTACAGCTACATCTTTACTGGCCGGTTTCTGACCTAAAACCCCATGATAACAACCAAAACAACCATCAGATATTAACCATTACCATGAGAACACCAGATCAGGATAAAGCTCTTGCTATTGGTTTACTCAGAGCCGAGGGAATTATTCAGGCTATAAATGATGTGCAGTTTGTAGATACTGAGCCAGGCTCTTTAAATGAGGGAAATCAACTTCATCTGCTACTCAATAAATTGCCACAAAACAGGCTTGAAGCTCTATCACGTAATTTCATAAGTCATAGTAGTTGCGGTATTTGTGGTAAAACTTCATTAAAAGCACTAGAACTCAATCAACCTACTTCGCAATTCCCACCAACTCACCCAATCAATCCAGCTCTCTTAACAGAGTTGCCAGAAAAGCTCAGACAAAATCAGCAGCTCTTCTCGCAAACTGGTGGTATTCATGCGGCGGGTATTTTCGATATTGATGGAAATTTATCGAGCATTGCTGAAGATGTTGGTCGACATAATGCCCTGGATAAAGCCATAGGTCTGGAGTTATGCAAAGGCAATAATTCACAGGATAAAATAATCGTTGTTAGTGGTCGAGCCAGTTTTGAATTGGTTCAAAAGGCGATAATGGGAGGGTATGCTGTTATGTTAGCTGTGGGCGCACCATCTTCTTTAGCTATTACAGCAGCAGAGCGTTTTGATTTAACGCTCATTGGTTTTTTAAAAAAGAATTCCTTTAACCTATATTCAGGTGAATGGCGTCTAATGCCCGTGACACCCTAAACTAGCATCACCCATGTAAGGACATAAAAAATGTCAAAAAATATCAGCCACCTATCATCTCGAAAGGGTCTGGATAACAATTTATTTGAATCAATTGTGGAGTTAGGAGCTACTGCTGAACCTTCGGACAATAAAGCAGAAAAACTCGCATTGGCCAAATCGTTTTTGGTGGGAGAAGCCACGGTTCATGGCACAGCTTCATTTTACGATTTTATTGAAGGTGATAATGCTAATAAAAAAGCCTACGTCTGCAATGGTTCAGCTTGCCTCTGTGCAGGCAGCCAAACAGCTGTTTCCCAGACATTAGAAAGTGCTTTTGGTAAAAATCATATTGGCCATGTTACCTGTTTGGGTCGTTGCCATGAGAATGCTGCTTTTCAAATAGCAGGGATCAATTATTCTGGCAACGACATCAACCAGCTTGATAACATCATGCAAGAAACTAATTTCCCATCCTCTGAAAATCTCGCTGTTAGATGTTCCCTGACTAAACCCATTTTGACAGAAGAAATCAAAGGTATCAGTGCCTACTACCAGCTCCTTACGCAACTTATTGAACAACATTCAACAGAGCAAGTTTTCCAAACACTCACCGATTCAGGATTACGTGGACGGGGCGGAGCGGGTTTTCCCACGGCTTTTAAGTGGAAAGCCTGCGCGAATGAGGACAGTGCAGAAAAATATATTGTGTGCAATGCTGATGAAGGCGATCCCGGTGCTTTTACGGATCGGTATCTGTTAGAGCAAAATCCTCACCACATATTATTTGGTATGCTAGTAGCCGCCTGGCTTACTGAATCCAAATGGGGGGTGCTTTATATTCGTGACGAATACCCGGAATCTATTAATGCGTGTGAACAAGCTATTTCACAGCTCCGAACAACTGGAATATTAGAAAAATTATCCTTTAAATTTAAAATTATTCGCGGTGCGGGTGCCTATATTTGCGGCGAAGAAACCGCTTTACTAAGATCCATAGAAGGACAACGACCTATAGTCTCAGTACGTCCACCCTTTCCTACCCAACAAGGATTATTTAATCAGCCAACCATAATTAATAATGTTGAAACCTTTGCCTCTTTACATTGGATTTTAGAAAATGGCGCTGAAGCCTTTAAAGCAGTGGGCACTGAAAAATCCAGCGGCAGTAAGCTGCTCTCTCTCGATAGCAGTTTCAATCAGCCCGGTGTGGTAGAAATTGCGATGGGAACGCCTTTAAAAACAGTTGTAGAAGAGTTCGGTGGTGGTTTTTCAAAATCAATAAAAGCACTTCAGATCGGCGGACCTTTGGGCGGTTTAGTGCCTTTATCAAAAATTTTCGATTTGACGGTGGATTTTGAAAGTTTTGCCGAACAGGGCTTTTTATTAGGTCACGCAGGTATCGTAGGGATCCCAGACTCCATGCCATTAATTAATTACCTGCATCATCTCTTTGAATTTACTGCTACGGAATCCTGTGGTAAATGTTTTCCTTGTCGTTTGGGCGCCACACGCGGTCAGGAAATGTTAAATAATGCCATCACAAAACAAAGTAAAATTAATCGCTCGTTATTAGAAGATTTACTGGAAACCCTGGAACTTGGTTCTCTTTGCGCCCTTGGAGGAGGTATTCCACTTCCCATTAAAAACGCCTTACAGTGGTTTGAAGACGAACTAACACCCTTTTTTGAAGAGGAGAACCGCTAATGAGCCAGATTTTTCCTCATATTGAAGGCACCGCCTACATCAATGATACAGCTTATGAGTTTCAGGCAAATGAAACCATTTTAGAGTTATGCCGCCGACATAAAGTATCCATTCCAACACTTTGTGATGATCCGCGCCTGGAAACTTTTGGCTCCTGCCGGGTATGTTCGGTCGATGTGGCACTGTCCATAGACGGCTCCCGTAAAACCATGGCTTCTTGTCATACCCCCATCACCAGCGGTATGCATATTTATACTGACTCATCCCGCATTCAAAAATTGCGTAAAAATATTGTGGAGCTGGTGCTAACCGATCATCCTCTTGATTGTCTTACCTGTGAGTCAAATGGCAACTGCCAACTTCAAGATGTCGCTGCAGATGTTGGGATCAGGGAGGTGCGTTATGCCGCAGGTCAAAATCATTTGGAAATAGCCAAAGATGTCTCACATCCTTATATGCGAGCGGATCTTTCAAAATGCATTAATTGCTATCGCTGTGTACGTGCCTGCGATGAAATTCAAGGAGAATTTGTACTCGATGTGACAGGTCGTGGTTTTGATTCTCGCATTAGCATGGGACAGAATGTCAGTTTTAATGAATCACTCTGTGTCTCCTGTGGTGCCTGTGCTCAAACCTGTCCTACAGCCGCAATTTCAGACGTATTTCAGTCCAAATCCATTCAGGCAACGGATAAAATCCGAACAGTTTGCTCTTACTGTGGTGTAGGTTGCAATCTCGAAGTGTCAGTTAAAAATGAACAAATTCTATCCATTCAGGCACCGATCGATGCCGCCGTTAATGCCGGACATACCTGTTTAAAGGGCCGTTATGCCTGGCGTTTTTATAATCATCCAGATCGATTAAATTCACCACTAAT
Organism: Enterobacterales bacterium; assembly: GCA_041556195.1. GTDB lineage: Bacteria > Pseudomonadota > Gammaproteobacteria > Enterobacterales > 21-14-all-40-8. The sequence continues at coordinate 65,969 of JBFFIY010000003.1, read as the reverse complement.
TAAAAAGAATGGCCAGTTTGTAGAGGCCGGTTGGGATGAAGTCTATGATTTAATTGCCTCTAAATTTAAACAAGTTGCCACTGATTTTGGTGCTAACGCCATTGCTGGAATTTCATCTTCCCGCTGTACCAATGAAGAAAATTATTTAATGCAAAAAATGCTCAGAGTGGCCATAGGCACCAATAACATTGATTGCTGTGCCCGTGTTTGCCACTCTCCCACGGCTTATGGCATGCAACAAAGTTTTGGCACAGGTGCAGCCACCAATTCCATAGAGGATTTAAAACTAACCGAATGCATTCTGGTTATTGGGGCTAACCCTACCTCTGCTCATCCTGTCACTGGAGCAAAAATTAAACAAAGAGCAATGAAAGGCATACCCTTGATCGTCATTGATCCAATTGAAACCGAATTGGCTCGTCATGCCAGCTGGCACTTACAACTAAGACCGGGAACCAATCTCGCTGTACTTAATATGATGGCTTATTTTATTGTGGACGCTGGTTTAGTTGATGAGGAATTTGTTAAAAATCGCTGTGAAGCATTTGATGATTACCAACAAGCTATTTTGGCTCTCGATATAGAAAAACAGTCAGAGGTTAGTGGCGTCGATAGAGAACTGGTTAAAAATGCCGCTCTTGCCTATGCCAAAGCCAATAAAGCCATGAGCTTTCACGGACTAGGTGTTACCGAACATTCACAAGGCAGCAAAACAGTGATGAGTATTGCTAATTTAGCCATGCTCACCGGCAATATTGGTAGAGAAGGGGTTGGGGTTAATCCGCTTCGTGGTCAAAACAATGTACAGGGAGCGGCTGATATGGGTTGTCAGCCACATCAGGGTGCGGGATATTTGCCTGTTAATGTGCAACAAAATCAGCAATATTATCAACAAAAATATGGTGTACCGCTCCCATCTGACATTGGCTTAAAAATCCCGGAAATGTTTGAAGCAGCAAAAGCTGGGCAACTAAAAGCCATGTGGGTGCTGGGAGAAGACATGGTACAAACCGATCCTAATCATCAACATGTGGTGGCAAGTCTGGCTAATCTGGAATTTTTAGTGGTACAGGAAATTTTTCTTTCTGAAACCGCAAAAATGGCCGATGTGATCCTGCCCGGCAGCTCCTTTCTGGAAAAAAGCGGCACCTTCACCAATGGCGAGCGCCGAGTACAACGGGTACAAGCGGCTGTTCCACCCCACAAAGGTTGTAAAACAGACGGACAAATTATCGTCGACATGATCAATAAACTGGGATTTGCTCAAGCGGATTATGATGCAGCGACGGTACTGGAAGAAATATCTCAGGTAGTACCTTTTTTTGCAGGCATCAAATGGGATGAACTGGGGGACAATGGTAAACAATGGCCAGTGAATGCCGATGGTACAGATACCCAAATTCTACACACGGAAACCTTTAAACGTGGGTTGGGCAACTTCCATTTTTATCCCTTTGAAGAAACTCAAGAACTCCAAAACAACCAACAACAATATCCTTTCATTTTAACCACCAGCCGCGATCTGGTGCACTACAACGCTGGCACCATGACACGCAGAACCAGCAATGAAAAAATAGTCTCTGAAGATGTTTTACTGGTTCACCCAAAAGATGCCAAACGCAAGCAGATCCAGGATAACGGACAAGTGAGGCTTTTCTCAGCCAGAGGCGAAGTTGAACTTAAGGTGCAACTCAGTAAAAAGGTCAAACCGGGGATCCTGTTCACCACCTTCCACTTTCCAGAATTTATGGTGAATAATGTCACCAGTGACGAACATGATGAAGAAACTCTATGTCCTGAATACAAGGTGGTTTCGGTTGATTTTGAGGGGATTTGAATAACTCTGGAAACCACTGTCGGATCATCAAACTTCTTACGATCTCAGATTAATTTATTTCATTAATTCAACCTGGAATCATCAGTTGGGCGCGAAAAGATGTGTAAGCAATTGGTGTGCATAGGAAACTTAGAAATGCCGTAGTCACCTGATTGGTGATGAGCGCATTTATCAGTTTTCCAGGTGCACCAAGGGTTTGCGCAGATTTTTGTGATTCAACTGATGATTCTAGGTTCAAGTGACAACCAACTCCTTAATCAAATCACTCACAGCTTCAGGTTTTTCTAAAGGCAACAGGTGGCCGCTGTCTGCCACTTCAAAAAGCTGGTGTGAGGGTGATAGTTTTTTCCAGCGTTGCCATGCAGAAGGTAAAAGCACATTAGAATGCCCACCTTTTATACCGAACACCGGAACAGTGCATTTGGCTATCAATGACCACACATTGGGTATTAATAAATAACAATGGACTTCCCATTGCTTGCTATAGCTTAAGGTAAACTTTTTTTCTTCATTTTCCTTGATTCCAGAATTAATATAATCCCAAAGCACATCATCCGTTACGTCTTTAAAAACATGCTTTTTGCGATGAAATTCAAATGCATCATCTTTACTATCCCAGAGATCTGGCCGTAATAAAGCTTTTTTTATGATAGGAACTTTCTTTTTAAGAAACAAGGGCAATGTATTGAAAAGTAGCAAAATATGCTGAGGCAAAAAGACAGGATCAATGAGTGTCACAGACTTAAATAAATCAGGTCTTTTAATAGCTGCCAATAAGGTAACAACTGCGCCTAAAGAATGACCCACGCCATGCACTTTTTCATTGGTTTTTGAATCCAGAAATAAAATCAGATCCTCTACAAAAACATGCCAACTTGAAACCTGTTCCATTTTTTCCCTGGAATTCCAAATGGGTCGATGTAAACTTGCAATTACACTATAGTCAGGTAACAACAAATCTATCAGTTTGCGATAGCTTTGAGGATGAAAACCATTTGCATGAGAAAAATGGATAGTTGCTCCTTCACCACCAAAATCTATAAATCGATCCAGATCGGTTTCACTTTTCATTTGCCCAGTCCTATTGGTTAGATTGGTATGCTTGGGTACATCTCAAATCGACTGTCTTTCCGGTAAAGGTAGATAACCCTTATCGACGCCTTTTGCTGCTATAGCGATCGCATCATGGGCATGCAGGCTTTCAAGATGATTCACCCGAACCCAAAAATCGGTATATTCTGGTACTTGTTCCATAACGGCTTTAATTTTGCGGGCGGCATCTTCCACAAACATTAGATTCTGACCATTTAACAGGGCAAATTCTTGTTCATCGGCTCGTTTTACCACAGTTTGAACCACGGTTTTTAAAACAGATTCAACTCTATCAATTAGAGCTAATACTGGAATTTCATCTTTCCATTGACCCAAACTCACCTTAATTTGAGCATAACTTCTCTGGCTGTGAGGTGTTGCCAAAATACTTTTTTCTGAACCAAGCCATTCCACGACAGTATCCACATCAAGTTTTTTCTCAGAAGAAAAATCTTTACTAAATTGTTGTTGAATAAGTTGGCGAGCCAGAGCTGCTGAACAGGGGCAAGTTGAGGAATAAGGTATACTCACACTGAGTTCTACTACGACTTGATTATCTTCAAGTGTAGCTGCAACTTTTACAGGATAACCTTTCCAGCCAGCGTAATCAGTTTTTAATGCCGCTCTACGTACCAGATAATCAAAAGTAAACTCAACATAAGCTTGATTACTTAATTCATCATGTGAACTGGCGAAGGACTTCAATAATTTTGTTAGTGAGGCTCCATTTAAACGGTGATCACCTAACACTTCATCAAGACTCAAATAGAGCCGGGACATGTGTATACCTTTTGCATCAGGATCAATCAAATTCACAAACGCCTGTACCTTTGCGCTTACCTGTAGATCTCTTTGGTGTGGACCTTCTACCACCACAGGCATTTCAATTTCGCTCATACCTACCCAGTCGAGTACGGTACTATTATGAGATCTGTGTTTACTGGCAATATCCGGCATCAATTTATGTTGGGAATTGGAGTTCTGCTGGAAGTTGGATACATCCTTATTTGAACCGTCGGTTTTCTGAAGAGAGTTTATAACTTCCATCAATTAATCTACCTTAGGGAAAATCTCAATTACTATCAGTCTAAGTTCCGGTTTTAAACCTGAATGACTTGTACACGCAGCCTATATGGGGATAGGAGCACTATTATTCAACCGGGCTATCCAACCTGGTTCCATTTACCTAACCTGAGTTACATGAATCACATAGCAAACCTCAGCTCGGGATAAGCCAGGCCGCTCAATACAGTGATTTTTGCGCCTTTCTGCGTTAAGTTCGCTCAAAATAGCACGCTATTTGTTCGCGAACTAGCCTTGCTAGGCACAAAAATCCCAGCATTGAGCCTACTTGTTTACCTGTGCAAAGCACAAATAACTGTAACTTATTGAAATTTAACATTTAAATATAATTAATTAACCTGTCTTATCCCGAGCAGAGGTTAGCTAAACTACGCAGAAATACATATTTCCAGATGGTTTGAATCTACATTATTGGTTAAAAATTGGTCAGTTGCAAGTTTCCTTGCAAAGAAGTGCTATAACCTGCTTGTTTTTGCCAGTCAATTTCTCTGATTAAACCAGCCCATAACAATTCAACGTCCTTATGTGTTGATGGCAGCATAGAAAGATGGAGCTCACTGCCTTCTGCCTTAATTTCTATTCGGGTTGGCGGGGAAATTTCACGATTGGCTCTAATGATTTTTGCCAATCGCAATATTCGAAGCAAATATCCAGCATCATTTTGATGTATTTCGGGTAATTCATTGATCAAGTCTGTGGGCACTACACCTTTTTGACCGGCAATTAAACAGGCTAATAAACTCTGTTGCCCTCGTGTAAATCCTGGAATTTCTGTATTCGCTATCAAATAACTTCCATGTAAATGGTAATCATGTGGTGAAATAGACAGTCCAATTTCGTGCAACAAAGCAGCCCAGGATAACACCAATAAATTATGAGGCTCTATTGTCCAATAATTAGAAAGTTGCGACCAGATATCACTTACTGAAGTCAAAACACGGTAAGCATGTTCTTTATCAACACGATATTGTTGCATCAACCCTAACACAGCTTGCTCTCTTTGCAGGTTTGCTTCTCTTTCGTCCTGAAGATCAACAATAATGCCCTCTTTGAGCGCAGCATTGCTGATCTGCACCTCTTCAATGCTGAGCAAATCAAACAAAGCACTGACAATAGCTAATGCTGCTGGCAGTAGTAACCGCCGCTCATCATCTAAACCAGTTATTCGAATATCATGACTGGAATTAAATTCCAGTAATTTTTGTTCAATCAATTTAATGCCTGAAATAGTTAAAACTTCCGTTTCTGAGTACCCTTTTTCTAAGAACCCTTTTTCTAAGAACAATACCTGCTGAATTTGAAAAAGTGATTCAAAACAACCAGAACAACCAATCACCTGCTGCCATTTTCTAGTCAGTTTTCTTGTCAACAATGTTGAACGAATATCGTAAATATCCAGTCTCGCCTGTGTTCTGGCTTTGACATAAGCACCTTCTGAGATTTCACCCTCAGGAAAAAATTGTTGCTGGTAAACCAGGCAACCCAGAGAAAGACTGTCTAAAATTTCAGGATAACTACCTTTACCGACAATAAATTCTGTACTGCCTCCACCAACATCAATCACTAAACTGGTCACTGTTTCAGGTATAGTAGTAGATACCCCCTGATAGATTAATCGGGCTTCTTCAAGCCCATCAATCACATCTGGAGTCACGCCTAAAATGCCTTGAACTCGGGTTAAAAAATCTGAACTATTAATAGCCTGTCGTAATGCCTTGGTTCCAACCACTCTAAGTTGAAGCGGACCAAATTTTGTTAACTCTTCTGCAAATTCTCTCAAAATGGTCAGTGCTTTTTGTATGACAGCCTCTGATAATCGTCCATTGGCATCAAAACCAGCCATTAAGCGCACTCGAGACTTTGCGCAATAAAGTTGTTGTTTTTCTCCTGACTGATACTCTTCAACCAAACAATGAAAACTGTTTGATCCCATATCAATGGCAGCAAAACGATGCGGATGTTTGTGGTTGTCGGAGCCTATTTCAGCCGGTGAAGTTATCAAGGATTTAACGGCCTCTTCTTGGACGAGTTGGCGTCCTTGGTCTAGGCCTGGAAAAGATCTTTGGCGGTTTTGGAGAAATTAACTCTATATCATTTAGTGTTGCTGTTGGGATCGGATAACCCAGGTAGTCTTCAATAGCTGGCAAATTCAATGCGGTATGCTCACCCGCAAAACTAATCGCAACACCCGATGCCCCTGCTCTTGCCGTTCTGCCAATTCGATGGACATAGTCTTCAGCATCATCTGGCAAATCATAGTTAAAAATATGGCTCACATCTTCAATATGCAATCCTCGTGCGGCAACATCAGTGGCAACCAGAATATGCAATTCACCGCTTTTAAGCTTACCGAGCAACTGTAAACGCTTCTTTTGGGGCACATCTCCCGTTAATAAACCTGCATCTAAACCATTTCCTACGAGATAACCCCAAACTTTTTCTGATTCGCGACGGGTATTAACAAACACTATCGCACGTTCTGGTTGGTGTTTTTCGATTAAGGCCAAAAGTAAAGGGATCATCTCTTTGTGAGAGGGATAAAACAAAGTTTCTTCAATACGCCCAGAAGTTTTCTCGATATCAACTTGCACCTTGATGGGATCATTCATGTGCTCATAAGCCAGCTCCATCACCTTATGAGATAAGGTGGCAGAAAATAACATATTCAAACGATCATCTGACCGAGGCATACGCCGAAACAGATAACGGATATCTTTGATAAAGCCAAGATCAAACATTCTATCTGCTTCATCCAGCACCATAATATCGATAGCATCTAATCCGAAAACTCTTTTTTTGAAAAAATCAATTATACGGCCTGTTGTACCAATTAATATATCAACGCCGGCAGTTAATTTTTTTTGTTGAATGTCATAATCCACCCCGCCAAAAGCCACGCCTAGAGTAATATCCGTATATTTTGTTAGCACCTGAGCATCTTCATAGATTTGCATAACTAATTCTCTGGTTGGCGCCAAAATTAATGCCCGGGGTTCATTCGCACGTCGACCTTCTATAGGCTCAATGGTTAACAAGTCATTTAAAACAGCCAACAAAAATGCAGCTGTTTTACCTGTACCTGTTTGAGCCTGGCCAGCTACACTCTTACCGCCAAGAGCCAGTGGCAGGGCTTGAGCCTGTATGGGCGTACAATAGGTAAACCCCAAATCATCCAATGCGCGTAGCAAAGGCGGTTCTAACCCCAGCTCTGAAAATTTAACTTCAGATAAATGTTTTTCTGCCATAAAAAGAAATTTCCAAGAGAATAAGGTTAATTTTAAAATTGAAACAAGTACCTGGCTAACGTCTATTAACCAGATCACTCACATTAATGCAGAACTATAGCATGAACCAGATGTTTTGGTATAAGAGACTCAACCGCTTGATTATTAGGGTAAATTTATTGTTTTGCTTAAAATAAGCAATTTATAGGGTTAATAATTTGCTAACAAGCCTTGCATTGTTCGTCAATTTTCAGTCAAATACTATTCAATTTATACCAACAAATAGAATATAACCCTTGTAATTCTTAAGCGTTGGCACCATCTATTACCCCTAATCATTCATTAAATGCCCAAGTAGGGCGATAAACTTAGGAGAGACAATTCAATGAGCGATAATATTGCCCATGTTTCCGACGATTCATTTGAAGCCGATGTACTTAATTCTGACACCCCAGTATTGGTTGATTTTTGGGCTGAATGGTGCGGTCCCTGTAAAATGATTGCGCCTATTCTGGAAGAGGTCGCTGTAGAATATGCCGGCAAAATTAAAGTCGCTAAATTAAATATTGATGAAAACTCAGCAACACCACCACTATTTGGTATTCGTGGAATTCCTACACTAATCTTATTCAAAAATGGTCAAGCTGAAGCAACTAAAGTTGGTGCTTTATCTAAATCTCAGCTAGCCGCTTTTTTAGATAGCAGTTTATAACTCCTTACCTGCTGATTACACTACTGATAAATATTATGTTGAAATCTTATTTCTTAGAATAGAACAGTAGTGTAATTGGATATTTGTTTTTCTATTCAAAAAACAACTCCGTCCAGCAGGTTTTAAAAATTTAAATTTGACCTTTGCCTGTTCCAATGATAACTTAGCCCTGCCTGCAGAGACATTACGTTTCCCTTTCCCAGGCCGATCAACGACTAATTCCTGAATTTTAAATAAATAAATAAAGTTTTAACCAATTAATTTAACCAAAGAGTTTCTACACACAATCATCCTTTTCTGGATCACATAACCTCAATAGACAATCTTCTCATGAATCTAACCGAACTAAAGAAAAAACCCATAAATGCCCTTATTGCCTTAGCCCAAGATATGGGACTTGATAATCTGGGACGTACCCGTAAACAAGACGTCATATTTGCCGTATTAAAAAAACACGCCAAAAGTGGCGAAGATATTTTTGGGGACGGTGTTCTCGAAATTTTGCCCGATGGTTTTGGTTTTTTGCGATCTGCTGACGCCTCCTACCTGGCAGGTCCAGATGACATCTATGTTTCTCCTAGTCAAATCAGACGATTTAATTTAAGAACAGGCGATACGGTTTCTGGAAAAATTCGCCCACCTAAAGAAGGTGAGCGCTATTTTGCACTGTTACGTGTCAATGAAATTAATTTTGAATCTCCAGAACAGGCCAAAGGCAAAATCCTGTTTGAAAACCTTACACCATTGCACCCTAATGAAAGAATGCGTATGGAAAGAGGTAACGGTAGTACTGAAGACGTCACTGCCAGAATTATTGACTTAGCAGCTCCAATCGGTAAAGGACAACGCGGCTTAATTGTATCTCCTCCTAAAGCCGGTAAAACCATGATGCTGCAAAATATTGCGCAGTCTATCTCCTTTAATAACCCGGATTGCGTATTACTGGTATTGTTAATTGACGAACGACCAGAAGAAGTTACCGAAATGAGCCGAACCGTTCGCGGTGAAGTGGTAGCTTCTACCTTTGATGAACCTGCCAGTCGTCACGTTCAAGTAGCTGAAATGGTTATTGAAAAAGCCAAACGTTTAGCCGAACACAAAAAAGACGTGGTTATTTTATTGGATTCCATTACTCGTTTGGCCCGTGCTTACAACACCGTGATCCCTTCATCGGGTAAAGTATTAACTGGTGGTGTCGATGCTCACGCTCTACACAAACCTAAACGCTTTTTTGGTGCTGCACGTAATATCGAAGAAGGCGGAAGCATAACTATTATTGCCACAGCTTTGGTCGACACCGGTTCTAAAATGGATGAAGTTATCTACGAAGAATTCAAAGGCACCGGTAATATGGAACTCCATCTGGATCGCCGTATCGCTGAAAAACGTGTATATCCTGCCATCAACGTCACTCGCTCTGGCACGCGTAAAGAAGATTTACTCACCACCACTGACGAGCTACAAAAAATGTGGATCCTGCGTAAAATTATCCACCCAATGGATGAAACTGACGGCATAGAGTTCCTTATTGATCGATTGGCACTATCAAAAACCAATGATGAATTTTTTGACTCAATGAAACGCTCATAAACATTCTACCTTGTGTTTGAATGGAAAAGAAATTGTAGCTACGCTGCCATAGTCGCAGAAAATCTTAAACCTTCTTTCTCAATCAGGCACTATATTCCACCTCTTGAATTGGTCTGAATGGAGTGGCCTGAATGAAATATAAAGATCTACGTGATTTCATCCAATTATTGGAAGAACGCGGACAACTCAAACGTATTTCAACCCCCGTTGATCCTAATTTAGAAATGACCGAAATTGCCGATCGCACCCTGAGAACGGGTGGGCCGGCGTTATTATTTGAAAACCCGAAGGGTTATTCTATTCCGGTACTGGCAAACCTGTTCGGAACACCAGAACGAGTGGCCTTAGGGATGGGCAAAACCTCCGTTACAGCCCTGCGCGAAGTCGGTAAATTACTTGCTTATCTGAAAGAACCAGAGCCACCGGAAGGCTTTCGTGATGCTTTAGACAAGTGGCCTGTATTTAAACAAGTGCTGAATATGGCCCCGAAAGAACGATCTAAGGCACCTTGTCAGGATGTTATTGTTGAAGGGGAAGACGTTGATCTCAATAAAATTCCCGTTCAAACCTGCTGGCCGGGAGATGCCGCACCATTAATTACCTGGGGGCTGGTGGTCAGCAAAGGCCCGGATAAACCTCGTCAAAATCTCGGGATCTACCGCCAACAGGTACTTTCTAAAAATAAGGTGATTATGCGCTGGTTATCGCATCGGGGTGGTGCATTAGACTTTCAAGCCTGGAAAGAACAGCATCCCGGTGAAAACTTCCCAATCTCGGTAGCACTTGGCGCTGATCCTGCCACCATTTTAGGTGCAGTAACGCCAGTGCCAGACTCCCTGTCTGAATATGCTTTTGCTGGATTATTACGTGGCAGCAAAACAGAAGTTGTCAAATGCATAGGTAATGATTTACAGGTTCCAGCCAGTGCCGAGTTCGTATTAGAAGGATATATCGCGCCGGATGAAATGGCCGCTGAAGGCCCTTATGGCGATCACACTGGTTATTATAACGAAGTTGAGCAATTTCCAGTTTTCACAATTGAACGCATCACTCACAGAAAAAATCCAATTTACCACTCCACCTATACCGGCAGGCCACCGGATGAACCTGCCATTTTAGGAGAGGCACTGAATGAAGTGTTTATTCCTATTTTACAAAAGCAATTCCCAGAGATAGTTGACTTTTACTTGCCGCCCGAAGGCTGCTCTTATCGACTTGCTATCGTCACCATCAAAAAACAATATCCTGGTCACGCCAAACGCGTGATGATGGGAGTATGGTCGTTCTTAAGGCAGTTTATGTACACCAAATTTGTCATTGTCACCGATGATGATGTAAACGCCAGAGATTGGAACGATGTGATCTGGGCTATGACCACTCGAATGGATCCTGCACGGGACACAGTGATGATAGAAAACACCCCTATTGATTATTTAGATTTTGCCTCACCTATAGCCGGACTCGGCTCAAAAATGGGGTTAGATGCCACCAATAAATGGACAGGTGAAACTAACCGCGAGTGGGGAGAGCCTATCGCAATGGACGATGCAACAAAACAACGCATTGATGATCTCTGGGAAGAGCTGGATATTCCCTCCACAAGCGCATCACGTAACTCTCCTTCGAGAGCATTCCTCAAATCCTCTCCTAAAAATAAAAAATAAGTGAGAAGCAAACCATGAAGCGTAGAAATTTCCTGACCGCATTAGGTACAACCGCAACTGTAGCGGGCTTATCAGCTTGTAGTAGTCAGTCCGACTGCGCTGTAGATACAGCGGTAAAATCCCAAAAAACCATCCATTGGACCATGGTCACCACCTGGCCGAAAAATTTTCAAGGACTGGGCGAAGGTGCAGAATATCTGGCAAGATTAATCAATAAAATGAGTGGAAATCGCTTAAAAATTCGAGTCTTGGGCGCTGGTGAACTCGTTCCAGCCTTACAAGTATTTGATGCTGTAAGTGCGGGAACAGCTCAAATGGGACAGGGTGCCTCCTATTACTGGAAAGGCAAAATGCCAGCTGCACCTTTTTTTAGCTCCGTCCCCTTTGGCCTGACAGCTCAAGAAATGAATGCATGGCTGCTAAAGGGTGATGGCCTCAAATTGTGGGAAAAACTCTACCAACCTCATGGAGTTATTCCACGTCCCGCTGGAAATACTGGTGTACAAATGGCGGGTTGGTTTAATAAAGAGATCAATAACATTGACGATCTTAAAGGTCTGAAAATGCGTATTCCCGGACTTGGCGGTGAAGTATTAAAACGCGCTGGTGGCGTACCTGTATTGTTGCCAGGCTCCGAAGTTTTCACCGCTTTAGAAAGAGGAGCTATTGATGCGGCTGAATGGGTAGGCCCATACAATGATCTGGCCTTTGGCCTGTATAAAGCAGCTAAATATTACTACTACCCCGGTTGGCATGAACCAGGCTCCACCATGGAAGCCATCATCAACCAAAAAGCCTTAAAAGCACTGCCTGAAGACTTACAAGAAATTGTATTAGATGCCTGTTTAATCGCCAACCACGACATGTTGTCAGATTTTACTGCCAAAAATTTTGAGGCGCTGAATGTACTCAAACAACAACATCAGGTTGACGTGCGCCGACTACCCGATGAAGTCCTGAGCAAACTCAAACAACTCTCCATCGAAGTGGTAAAAGATAACGTAGGGCAAGATCCCTTATCCCAGGAGATCTACCATTCTTACTCTAACTTCAAAGAGCAAGTTCAATCATGGACGGCCTTAGCTGATTTATCTTATTTGCAGACAAGGCAGAGCATTTAACTAAAGTCCAGAAGGTATTTAAGATAACAAGTTTTTCACCACGGGTATAGGTGCAGTTCAACAAAGGCTTGTAACATAATATCCTGGACGCCCATAATTTAACTTTAAAAAGGTTAATGTAATAAATGAAAAGCTTAAAATCCGTTAACTTAATAAAAAACAAATTCAAACTAACAGATAAGATTGGCAAAAAATGACAACAAAATATTCAGACGTTGAAATGGCATTTGAGATGGTTAGCTCCGCACAGTTAGGAGAGAATGAAGCCTATGTGAATATTCACACAGGTGAAACACATTGGTATTCATCATTTGGTGATAACGAACAGGAATTACCAGACGACATTACTGATGAACATAAATATCTGGCTTTGCCTCATAAAAACGAGTTAAATCTGGGGAAAAAACTGGTTCTCAGGTTTACCTATCAATTTTTACCGGAAGAAGAAGATAAAATAGAATCTATATTTCGGCAAAGGGGAGCATATCAAAGGTTTAAAAGCATCCTGGAAAGCAGAAGTTTGCTTGAACAATGGTATGAATATGAAAACAAAGCACAAGAAGAAGCACTACGTGAGTGGTGTGAGTTATACGAGCTAAAAATTGTAGACTAACAAAGACTATTTTATACAATGATAAGCACCGTTGATAATATAATTTGTAACTACTCAGCGAGTTGTTAAATGTGCCCGTAGCTGTTCAGGTTTCCTCTAAAATGAGCCAGATCGAGGCAAAAAATGTGAGTATACTCGATTATTTGACCATTTTTGAACGATGAGATGGCTCATTTTAGAGGTAAGCTGAATAGTTACCTATAATTTTACTTTGTAACTACTCAGCGAGCTGTTACATGTAACCGTAACTGTTCAGGTTTCCTCTAAAATGAGTCAGATCGAGGCAAAAAATGTGAGTATACTCGATTATTTGACCATTTTTGAACGATGAGATGGCTCATTTTAGGGGTAAGCTGAATAGTTACTTTACTTTTATCTAATAAAGTTCATTAGTTCAATAAGAATTTTTCCTACAGTCTTGACATATTTTAAGGGATCTCATGCCATTAGATTTATCTGACACATTAGTCATCGGAATTACAGCAACCGCTTTGTTTGATTTAAGCGAAGCAGATAGCATATTTAGACAAAAGTATGACACTGATCCCGAAGCAGCAATTGATGAATATAGAAGATACATGGAGCAGAGAGAGAAGGACTCCCTTGATCCCGGCACGGGTTTTCCCCTGGTCAAAGCATTATTCTCACTTAATCAATTTCAGCCTGAAAATGAAAGACCTCTGGTTCAAGTTGTTGTTATGTCACGAAACAGCCCGGAAACTGGCGTCAGGGTATTCCACAACATTCGCGAACAAAATCTGGATATAAGTCGTTCAGCATTTACAGGTGGTGAATCTGTTGTAGACTATCTGGAGGCTTATGATGTTGACCTGTTTCTTACAACAAATCCTGAAGATGCTCAGAAGGTCATTGATAGTGATACATGTGCAGTTGCTGTTGTTAAAGCTCCACCTAAAGATATTGAAAAAATCCCCGAAGGTCAGGTTCGTATAGCGTTTGACGGTGATGCTGTATTATTTAGTGATGAAAGTGAAGTTGTATTTAAAGCTGAAGGTCTTCAAGGCTTTCATGATACTGAAGATAGAAAACAAGACAAACCTTTAAGCGATGGGCCTTATGCAAAGTTACTCAAAAAGTTATCTCGTCTTCAGGATAGATTGCCGCATAAAGTCGAATATTCTCCTGTCAGGATAGCCATTGTAACCGCTAGAAACAGCCCTGCTGAAATGCGTGTAATTAAAACTCTAAGACACTGGGGAGTATATGTGGATGAAATATTTTTTCTTGGTGGCCTGGATAAATCAAAAATATTAAAAGCATTTAAACCCCACATATTCTTTGATGATCAAGATGTACATTTAGAACCAGCATCAAAACATGTTCCATCGGGCAAAGTTCCCTATAAAACCAGCTCAACTTTGCATGATTAAATCCACAGAGCATAAAGCAATAGTGTCAAACACCCTAAATTTAACCTTTAAATGGCTAATCCCATCAAGTCAAAAATATTGATTTCGGTTTTAAATTAATTAAAAAAAACGCGCAAAATTGTTCAAATTAACGCAATGACAGGGTATAAAAATAACTCAGATTGATATAAGTGTCACCAAGTGTCTCTGAATGTCCTTAAACATCCCTTTAGTCGCTCTGTTCGGACTTCTTTGGTGTAATTAGAGAAGTATTGATTAAAATAAAAACAGTTGTAAATTTAATGTTTGTTTATATAATAAATTTATTCTCTTATTTCCCGATGATACAAAATGTTTTGATTATCTAACTGGAGTGACTATGAAAATACTAATAAAAATAGCGTTTACTATTGTGCTACTTCTCACTTTTTCTACCAGCACTGATCTATTTGCCCATGGTTCAAGGTTGTCCATAAAGAACGTGCATATTCCACAACCAAACCTGATGACTGGTGGCCAGCCTAGTAAATATGACTTAAACCTACTTGCCCGAAAAGGGGTGAAGGTTGTAATTAATTTACGTGCAAAAGGTGAATTTAACGATTTTGACGAAGAGGCAGAGGCAAAAAAACAAGGACTTAAATATCATTCGCTTGAAATTTCTGGAGACGAAGAGATCACTAGAGAAAATGCTATTAAACTAGATAAATTAATAGGCAAAGAAACAACTTTAGTGCATTGTGCCAGCGGCAACCGAGTTGGTGCTTTGTTAGCTTTGAGAGAATATTTTGTAAAGGGAAAACCTGCTGAAGTGGC
Organism: Enterobacterales bacterium; assembly: GCA_041556195.1. Taxonomy (GTDB): domain Bacteria; phylum Pseudomonadota; class Gammaproteobacteria; order Enterobacterales; genus 21-14-all-40-8. The sequence goes on along the minus strand of JBFFIY010000003.1, from coordinate 50,847 downwards.
AATGGCATTTGGCAAGAAATTAGGACTAACTGGATTGACAGAGAAAACTGCACAGGTGATTAAACAAGTTAGTACCAACTAACCTGGTTGTTCTGATAATCATCCAGACAACCGAATAGTGTCACAAATTTACTGGTATCCTGCTACAGGCAAATTAATGGGGTCTTCTGCAAAAGGGAGTGTTATCTCACTCCCAGTCTTTAGTGATATAGCTATAACGAGCTTCGGGTAACATTTTTTCAAAATCAGTCTCAGACACCTGTATAAGATCTTCATGATCACCCGCTTCGAAATAAATCTCCGGCTCCAACTGTAATTTTTTATCGACAATAGTACTAAAGCCATAGAGCTCACCAATAGCCGGAATGGCGCCAAGTTCACAATCAGGAAAACACTGACCAATTTCACTCTCTTTTGCCATTTGCATTTGTTCACCAAATTCTTCTCGTACACCATGCATGTCGATGCTACGACTTGCCGGTAACACAGCCAGGACATATTCATGACGATCTTTTAACAAAACCGCTTTTGCAACCTTATTGGCATCAACATGAGCTAATTGAGAAGATTGGAAACTACCCTGAGAATGTTGATGTTGAATAACCTGGTAATCAATATTGTTGTGGTTCAAATAGTTCAATATAGCACTTGGAACAGTCATAATTTTCTCCTAAAGAGTTATGAAGTAATTGTAGTAATTTTTCAGCTTGATATATGAAACACACTATATTTTCTTATGAATAAATTAACGAAATCCTTTTATGGTGTCGATGATTTTTGTCAGCCATTGATGAAAAAATGAGAAATAGCATAACAAACACCAACTCAAGTTATGAAAAACAAACTATTTGGCGAAATAACAGTCAAAGCTTCTGCGTCCTGCTTCGAATTTACTCTGAGCCAGGATCTAGCTCTGGAAGACAATTCTCACCCCGAAACAGACTTTGCATAATGTCCGTTTCACCGGAAATAATAGGTTGAATAAAATCGTCTATTTCACCCAATTTTTTAAAAGCCGAAGCTCCCACCTCTAAAATCCGTTGCAATTCACTCAAACCAGCTAATTTTGCCGGTTTTCTGGAGAGTTTGAGCATAAACATGATAGATTTACGCCGCGCCAGTTCGGACAGGTTAAATGCAAGCAATTCGATAAAGTCTAACTGTTGTTGACGGAGAGGTTGGTTATCACAAGCCTTATATGCCTTTGCATACTGCTCTGTTGTGAGATTAGCCATATCGTCCAATGGATCTATCACATGCGACTCTATAGCTTGTAACTGCATGACTAAATCCAAATCCAATTGATAGGATAAACTATTTAACTTTAATGCTGTTTCAAAAGTAGCCAGGGTTTCTTCCGAAAGTACTTTTTCCATGAGAGGCAGTACTTTTTCTATGTCTTTGTCACGTTGAGTAAAATCGTTTGGCCCGTAAAGCTCTTCAATAAAAAACTCCATGGCAAGACGAAATTTCTTTTGCTGATACAATTCATCATAGCTTTCCATTAACCGTCTGCACTGCCAGCTTCGCAAGTGCATAATTTGCTGTCGTAGATCTAACTCATTGATTTTTTGATCAATAATTTGACTCTGCAACAGATATTCTAGAATTTTTGACAAGTTGTTCCTCCTTTTTTGCACATACTATATCGACATTACGGCCAGATGTGAACTTTATCCAAAATGTGGGTACTGTACTTACCAAATAAAAAAGCTTAAAGTAAGAGATCGGATGAGTTTAGTTTAAATTTACGCCCAGTTACACCAGGTTAAATACGAGTAAATAGTTGATAAGAGAGCAGTAAAACATGAGTCAATTTGATTATATTATTGTTGGAGCCGGATCAGCCGGTTGTGTATTAGCCGAACGATTATCAAAAGATCCGAATAATAATGTCTGTTTGCTCGAAGCAGGCCCAAAGGATGATTCAGCCAGAATTCGAATTCCTCTGGGCGTGGTTTTACTGATGCACAGTAAGAAATTTAATTGGCTTTATAACTCCCACCCTGAAACCAGCCAAAATCAACGGAGTATTTTTAACCCAAGAGGCAAAACTCTGGGTGGAAGCTCCTCTGTTAATGCCATGCTCTATATTCGAGGACAACAGCAAGATTATGATCATTGGCAAGAATTAGGCAACAAGGGTTGGGGATGGAAAGATGTTTTACCCTATTTCAAACAAACCCAAAATCAGGAGCGAGGTGCCAGTGAATATCATGGTGTAGGAGGCGGATTAAATGTGGCTGAAAACCGTTCTCTTCACCCTCAAGCCGATGAATTCATCAAAGCGGCACATAATGCAGGTTATCCTCTTAATGATGACTTTAATGGCAAAACGCAAGAAGGTATAGGGCTTTATCAGGTTACTCAAAAAAATGGAGAGAGATGGAGTGTCGCCAGAGGCTTTTTACATCCTGTCACTCATCGTCCCAATCTTACTGTTATAACAGAAGCCCTGGTTCAACGGTTGTTGCTCAGTGAAAAGCAGGTAACTGGAGTTGAATATTTGAAGGGGGGTAAATTACACCAGATAAATGCCAACAAAGAAATTTTATTAAGTGCTGGCGCCTTTAATTCGCCACAGATCTTATTACTTTCCGGTATTGGCCCTAAAGATCAGTTAATTTCACATGACATTGAAGTGAAACATGAACTGGCAGGCGTTGGACAAAATTTACAGGATCATGTGGACGCGCTTGTTGTCAGGCGTCATAAAAAAACCACTTTAATTTCATTAAGACCTATGGCACTGCTTTACCATGCCAGAAGTGTATGGCAATACATTAGGAATAGAACCGGGTTATTGACCAGCCCCGTCGCCGAGGCTGGCGGTTTTATTAAATCAAGTCCCAGTAAAAAAACCCCTGATCTACAATTACATTTTATTGCTGGCTCAATGAATGACCATGGCCGCGATATTGCCACCTTGTTCAAATATGGCATATCGTTACATGTGTGTTTACTTAGACCAAAAAGCCGCGGACAGATCACTTTGTATAACAACCAGGCCAGTAGCCCTCCCAAAATAGAGGTCAACATGCTCAGTCACCCTGATGATGTTGCAACGATGGTTAAGGGTATTAAACTTGCCCGAAATATTTTTAACCAACAACCTCTGGTCAGGGTAAAAGGCGAAGAGATTTTCCCCGAAAAACATGTTCAATCCGATGAAGCAATCGAACAGTTTTTAAGAGAAAAATCCAATACTATCTATCACCCGGTAGGTACCTGTAAAATGGGAAATGATGACATGGCTGTGGTTGATGACAGATTAAGAGTTCACGGATTAACGGGTTTAAGAGTGGTTGACGCTTCCATTATGCCCACTCTGGTGAGCGGAAACACCAATGCTCCTACCGTTATGATTGGGGCCAAGGCTGCTGATATGATCCTGGAAGATAATCAATAATGTAGATTGATGATATATACCCGCTCTACCTTAAGATGCAGGTTTCACAGATATATTCATTTTGATAGAAATAACAGGTTGTTTTTCTGATCGATCTGAAATACAAATTGCTTCAAATAATTCATCCCTAGCAGACCATCAGCGTTGCGCATATCATTTAATTCCATAACTACAAAATTTAACTTGCTGACGAAGTGCCCATTAATTTCAAAGTATTCAAATTGATAAATGGGCGCATTTACCAATCCCCCTGCTGTATTGATATTGGCATGTTGAATATAAACCGGTGCCAACCAATTAGAAAGCTCATCGAATTTGTTTTGAGATAATACCGACAAAGATGCACCGGTATCTATCATCAACTCAACAGTATCATGACGATTAAACTGCCCTGAAACCAGATAATGCTCCCCTTGAGGTTTTAATGAGATAGATGCACTTTCTACAGCAGCCTGATTAACCTGCTCAAAAATAGTTTTAGCCTGATGGCTATATAATTGATCTTCAAGTAGTGCATAGAGCTGATCTTTGGCTAATTCGGGTTGTTTCAGCCTCCATAGAGCTTCGGCCAGAGATAACCTGTAAGGGGGATAATCCGGTTCATAGTTTAATAAGGTTTCACTGAAATCAATTATTTGTTGCCAGAAAAGTTGCTGTTTAAGATCAGCTAAATAATTGCTGGCTAGTTGATGGACTTGCTTAAGCCATTGTTGTTCAGGGTTTAAGCCCGCACTTTCTAAATCAAAAGCGTCTATATCTACTCCACTGTTAATTAACGAATAATAAACCTCTATAGCCTCCAGAATATTCCCCTGCTTCGCCAACAGCTGTGCCTCCATGGTCAACACAGAAATATCATAAGGATAATATTGTGAATAAATCATAATAAAACTTTCTATTGCCTTATATTGCTGTGATTTCAATCTGGCTTTTAATTGTTCTAACCATAACCACTTTAGTTTCTTCGCCCGTGTTTGATTAATCAACTGCAGCTCTTCATATTGAGCCATAGCCTCATTAAATTGATGATTATTAAACAGTTGAAGAGCCAGCATAAACTTTTCATTTTCAGGCCCACTGTTGTCTTCTTCCGTCGAGCTGGAAACAGGTTTTTGAACAATTTGTCTGGTTTCTGGTATTTGCTGTATTTTTTTATTCAGAAAAGGATCCAACTGGTGCGAGACTATCCGACTGTATAAAAAAACATTAACTCCAACCGAAACCGCCAGCAAAAGTATCAATAATAAAATAATCCGTAGTTGCACCTTGATATTTTCCAATTGATTGATAATGACAGTAGAAATACACTATGAGACCTTTGCCCGAAAGAGTGGCGAAAGAAAAATGAGGAAAAATAGCTCTGATTGAGACGGGAAACGCAGGTAATAGCTAGTTATTGACAAGTTTTCCGACGAAAAGCAGGGATATTTTAACCATTTTTACTGGTCATCTGTTTTGTGCAAAGATCTCACTATATACTGTTATCCAAAAGATCCAAAATCAAATTTATCAGACGCCCTGGCAAATTACACCAGTTCATAAAAGCTTGGCGAATTGTCAACATGGTGTTACTTTTCATACTGTTTTAAGGTGGATTATGCATACAAACACCCAATTTATGGAGAAAAATCAATGAAACAACTAAAACACATCGTACTAAAAAGTGCATTAATCGGTTCTTTATTAACGGCATCGATCAATCTAAGTGTTAGTTTTGCCGAAGATAAACCCGAATTATCATTTTCATCAACTGAAGTAGCCCCAGGACTTTATATGTTAATGGGTGTCGGTGGCTTTACTGGTGGTAATATAGGCTTATCCATAGGTACAGATGGTGTGGTGATGATCGATGATTCAATGCCACCCATGCTCGGTATTATGAAAACAGCAATTAAAACCGTTACAGATAAACCTGTAGATTTTTTAATTAACACCCATGTTCATGGGGATCACACCGGCAATAATGAAACCATGGGTAAAGAAGGCGCTCGTATTGTTGCACATGAAAACCTGCGCCAGCATCTATTGACCAAAGGCGTACGCGGAAAAGATGGCATGATGCCAGCTCCTAAAGCGGCACTGCCTGTCATTACTTTTTCTCACGACATTAACTTTTACCTAAATGGCAATGATGCCCATATATTTCATGTTGCCCACGCGCATACGGATGGTGATGCCGTTATTCATTTTAAAAATGCCAATGTCATTCATACAGGAGATACCCTGTTTAACGGCATGTTCCCCTATATCGATATAGATGGTGGCGGCAGTGTAGAAGGTTATATCTCTGCCCAGAAAAAAGTATTAAAGCTGGCAGATCCTGATACAAAAATTATTCCCGGTCATGGTCCACTCGCCGATAAAAAAGCACTACAGGCTTCCATTGACATGCTGCAAGATTCTAAAAGCTTAATTAAGCAGCTTATCAAAGCTGGTAAAAGTGAAGATGAAATCGTTAAAATAAACCCTCTGAAAAAATATCATGAAAAATGGAACTGGGGTTTTATCACTACAGAAAAAATGACTCGACAGGTGTATAGGGGATTAACAAAAACACGGGCTCAAAAACATAAAAACTCAAGTCATGAGCATTAAAGATATTTTTCCCATACAATCATTTAGTTGATCATAATAATCAAAGCTGGGGTTGTTCTAATCATCATATCAATCATCGACTTACTTTTTTATACAATAAATCCGTGAATTAGTCGAAAATATGATCTTATCGAAAATCATCTACTAATTTTATATACGTTAGTAGATGGTAAGTTTTTTGAGTTTATAGCCCTTAATAAATTTATTCATAAAAAAGAGGAAGCCATGATTAAATTAGTACAATTCGGGATCAGCAAAGTAGCCAGCACTCCAAATTACTCTCCATTTTGCGTCAAATTAGAAGCTATTTTAAGAGCAATGGACATTGAGTTTGAAATTGAACCATTTAATGGAAACCCTGCAAAATTCTCTAAAGGAAAATTGCCAGTCATTCGTGATGGCGATAAAATTATTGAAGATAGTGAATTAATTTATCAATACCTGGTTAACAAAGGCTATAAAGATTTAGATGAACATCTAACTGATCTACAAAAAGCCCAGACAGTTGCTTTTAAAGCGCTTATTGAAGATAACCTAACCTGGTTTATGATGAGAGAACGTTGGCAATCTGATAACAACTGGAATTTATATACAAAAAATGCCCTCTTCGGCCACATGCCTGCTTTCGCTAAATTATTTATTCCTAATATCATAAGAAAATCAGTTGTAAAAACAATTTATGGACAGGGAACAGGACGATATAATCAACAGGAAATATCCAACACAATCTCAAAAAAACTGAAGGCTCTTTCTTTGTTTTTAGATGATCAGGATTACTTTTTTGGAAACCAGTTAAGTTCATTAGATTGTACCGTATTTGGACTTCTGGTAAATTTTATGGCTGAAGAAATTAACCCCTCTCTTACTGAGCTAATAACACCTCATAGTAATTTAGTCGCCTTTGTTGCACGTATGAGAAAGCGGTTATTTGATAAGTAATTTTTCCGTCTTTATAATTCATCAGCAACATATATTGTTTCTGATGAATACAGGGTTATTCTTTACCAAGAATACGTATTTCTCTTTGAGGAAATGGAATGTCAATATTGCCCTGTTTAAGGGCTAAATAAATATTGGCATTTGCTCGATAACGAGTTTCAAAATAATACTGGGTTGGCGCCCAGAAACGAATACCAATATTGATACTGCTGTCTGCAAATTCCTCTATTCCAATAAGTAGTTTACGCTCTTGACTAACTTTGTCAGTATTTTCAAGTGCTGTTCTAATTATTGCAATCGCTTTATTGGGATCGCTAGCATAGGAAATACCAATAGTTTCTTCTGCTAATGTATCAATGTGAGAATTATGAATAATCTCACCGACAATATGTTTGTTAGGAATGGTAATTTCAACATCGTCTTCATCGGTTAACAAAGTGTAGGCCAGATGAACTTCCTTCACCAAACCACTCACACCTTGAACTCGAATGGTATCACCTACCACAAAGGGTCGAGCTAAAATAATATTTAAACCGGCACCATAATTGGACAGCAAACCTTGCATCGCCAATCCAGCGCCCAAAGATAAAGCGCCAATTGCAGCAACAAAGGGGGTGACACTAATACCAATTTTTCCAAGAGCTATAATTGACACCATAGCAATAATAATGATCTTTGTGGTGCTGGAAATAAAGTTACTAAGGGTAATATCTAAATTTTTTCTTTCACAAAGTTTAAACACAAAGCCACTAACTTTACCAGCGACAAAAACACCCAATGCAAGAACAATAAATGCGCCCAGTATTTGAAAACTATAGTTAATGAAAAACGCTATGATCTGTTGATAGATAGCTTCTGCTTGTTCAAGTTCTTTTTCCATGATATTACCTTAAGCCAAATTTATATCATCCTAAATTCATCAGTTGAACCCAGGATAATGAGGTTAACCAAGTTCCATGAATCATTAATTGATATTTCTTTCACCATTCTTTCGTGCAAAGGTCTCTATGTTTTTTTTAAATTTATCTATCTCCATAGGTTTTGAGAAAAAATATCCCTGTCCATAATCACAACCTGCGTCAATTAACAGCTTCCTTTGCTCTTCGGTTTCAATGCCTTCTGCTATTACTTTCATCCCTAATTTATGCGCCATTACGACAATGGCTTCACACAAAACTTTATCATCGGAGTCTTCAGTTAAGTTTGAGATAAAAGAGCGATCTATTTTAATGTAGTCTATATCGAATTTTTTTAAATAGGATAAAGAAGAATAACCGGTTCCAAAATCATCTAATGCCACTTGAACACCGTTATCACGACAGATCAACAGTTGATCAGTCACTAGCGTGCTGGCATCTAGTAACAACCCCTCAGTAATTTCTATAATTACACATTCTCCAGATAAATCTAAATTTTGGATATGATCAAAACATTTGTTATCACCCAGACTATTGTTATGAAATTGAATGGGAGAGACATTGACACTAATTTGAAAGTTTTCATCAAACTCGGCTCTTAATTGCTTAACCTGGTTAAGAGCTTGTTTAAAAACCCTTTCTCCAATTTCTACTATCAATCCCGTTTCTTCTGCAATGGGTATAAAATCATCGGGGTTTATCATGCCTCTTTCTGGATGATTCCAACGGAGTAAAGCCTCTGCTTTGTGAATATGATTGGTGGATAGCTCTATAATTGGTTGATAAAATACTGCAAATTGTTCTTTATCCAAAGCTGCTCTCAAGTCATTAACCAAACGCATTCTGGTTTGTGCTGTTTCTTGCATGGAAGCAGTAAAGTAATAATAGCGGTTTCTGCCCTGTTTCTTAGCAGCATACATCGCCTGATCAGCGTTTTTCAATAATGCATCAATTTCTGTAGAGTCCTCTGGATATAGGGTAATGCCTATACTCGCTGAAATATAAGCCAACTCTTGCCCTAAAGTGAATGGAGCTGCCAGCTTAACCAAAATATTTTGAGCACTGCGCTCCACACTTTGAAGATCATCAAGCTCTGCTAAAATAATAACAAACTCATCACCTCCTAACCTGGCAACAGTATCAGCTTCACGAACACAACTGCATATACGTTTTGAGGCCTCAATCAGCAAGATGTCACCCATGTCATGACCTAAAGTATCGTTAACTTCTTTAAACTGATCCAAATCAATCAGCAGGATAGCCATAGCTAATTTTTCTCTTTTAGATTTTTTGAGCTCCTGACTCAATCGATCATTAAACATACTGCGATTGGGTAAACCCGTTAAAAAATCAAAATTGGCTTGTTTCCAAATCAATTCCTGTGTTTTTTTCTTCTGAGTAATATCAGAAAATAACGCGACTCTTCGATGAACTTCACCCTTATCATCATAGATAGTATTAAGCGTTAGCCACTCTGCAAAAATTTCTCCATTCTTTCGTCTTTCCCAGATTTCTCCCTGCCAGAATCCACTGTTATCCAACTCATCGCTCATCTGTTTATAAAAAGCAGGGTCATGGCGATTGGAGTTCATAATAGAAGTTTTTTTGCCTAAAACATCCTCAAGTAAATAACCTGTAATTTGAGTAAATGCCGGGTTAATACTAAGAATGTTTTTATCAGGATCCATAATAAGCATGGCCTCACTGCTATTTTGATAAACCAGTGACGCTAACTTTAACTCTTCATTAGCATGATTGCGTTCTATAGCGATACCTGCTAAATTTGCCGCTTGCTCAATGATATGAATATCCAACTCGGAAGGAGATGATATTTGATTTTGATAAATAGCAAAAGTTCCTAATACTTTACCCTGTTGATCTTTGATAGGTTCAGACCAACAGGATTTCAGGCCAGCCTTTCCTGGCAATTCTTTGATATCAGCCCAATAGGGATGAGTTTGTATATCTTCAACTATAACTCTTTCACCTAAATGCGCTGCTGTTCCACAAGAACCACTGCCTTCACCTACCGTAAATCCATGTACCGCCTCATTATAAAAATCGGGTAAAGCTGGAGCAGATCCCATCAATAAATATTTACCTTTCATATCCATCAATAAAATACTGCACAACATGTTTGGGTTTTCTTGCTCAACACTGAGAACAACTGATTCTAGTATTCTGTCAATTGATGAACCCCTGGCTGTCAATTCCAGAATTTTATTTCGTTCAACTTCTCGAGCTTCAATCTGTTTTCTAGCAGAGATGTCGCTAATTGAACCTGCCATTTTGGTAGCTTGCCCCAGTCCATCTCTTTCAGCTTTTCCAGCTGTATGAAACCAGAGATAAGTACCTTCTTTTGTGAGCAAACGTACTTCAATATTAAATGGCAGGTATTCTTTAAAATGTTTTTGTAAGGCACTTTTAACTTTAGGTTTATCCTCTGGATGTAGTCGATTAAAAAAAGTATCCTCATGGTTTTCTAATTCATCTTCATTGAATCCTAATAATTGCTTCCAACGAGGAGATAAATAATCTTCTCCTGTCAGAATATTCCAGTCCCATAACCCTTCATTACTACCCTGAATGGCCCTGTCATAACGATTTTCACTAATGCGTAATGCCTCTTCAGCAATTTTTTGCTGAGTAACATCAACCATAAGACCCCTTAAACACTTAGCTTTTCCAGCTTCACTAACCACAGTAATAATGTGGTGCAGCCAGATTTCACCACCCTCTTTAGTAATAAATCGATATTCAAAATCATGATTTTCAAGCTTACCAATACAGGATGCACAATAATCTACCGCCCAGTTTTTATCTTCCAGGTGCAGATGGCTTGCCCAGAAACCCGGTTGCTTCCATTCAGCCTCTGAATAGCCAAGCATAGGTTGCGCCTGTTGACTGATAAAGGTAAAGGTGAAATCCTTGGCATCAGCTTCCCATACAATGCCCTCGATGCTATTAACCATATCTTTAAACATTATATCTTTTTCAAAAAGATCTGATTGAGCCTGTTTAATTTCACTAATATCAACTACGACCATTCGACAATTATTATTGTCAGCAGAAACCGCTACCGATATTTGTACATTTTTTGGTTTATTTTCATCTTGCCAAAGAGCGACTTCACACAACTGGGTTTCATTACTGGCAAAAGCTTTTGTCAGGCAACCCATAAAAATGGTTCGATCAGCTTCAACCACAAACAAATTAAAACGACCACCAATACAACTTTCAGGTTCAGAAGCTAACATTTGTGTGCCGACATGGTTAATCTGTCTAATGGTGCCCTGCTTGTCTAAATTAAAATAGCCTATCGGGGCAGAATTAAATAAATCGGTGTACTTAATTAAATTTTCTTCCGCGAAGGTACGAGCACGTACCAACTCTTCATTCATTGTGCGGAGTTCTTCGGTAGAAGTAGTTAGTTCTTCATTGGTTGATTGGAGCTCTTCATTGGAAGAGGTTAGTTCTTCTTTGGAAGTTTGCATGTCTTCACGAAGTTCCTGTAACTCTTCTCGACTACTTTGCAATGCTTGCTCCAGAAACTGAACTCTTTCTTTGTGACGTTGGCTAATTTCATTTTCATCAGAAATATATCGTTCACCACTCACCTCTTTCCTGGCGAATGCTACCAATAGCATTTTATCAAGAGCTAAAGGCTCTATCAGGGGCCGAACGGTAATTTCTACTAATGACTCTGTATCATCAGCGCCATTCTTTTTAGCAAACTGTTGCATAGGTTTTTGCAACCTTAAAGCATCATGAAAGGCTTCGCTTAACGCAAGTCGCAGGCCCTCTCGTGCCATAACAAGAATATTCCAATTAGCCTTGCCAGCAGCTGGTGCCAGATAGTCACTGATTTCACCATGAATATGCACGATATTACCACTCTCTGTAACCAGAGCAGCCACAGGTGCATGGTGATTGAGCAATAATGCTTCTGTAAGTGACTGTAACTGATTGGCCGTTGGCAATTTCATGACACGATGTTTACGTATACCTGTTGTTAAGAATGTATAAGGCCTTTTAATTTCTGATAGCCTGATTTTGCTCTTTTCAATGGAAACATCTAAGCGTTGATAACACGGAGTATGCCCCATTTTTTTTGATAACAGGGGTTGATATAGATCTGTCGCATTACCTATGGACTCTGAGCTACCCAATAACAAAAAGCCTTCAGGATTTAAACTAAAATGAAAATTGGCCAACAGCTCTTCATGGCAATCCTGTGTCAAATAAATTAACAGATTTCGACAGCTTATGATATCAAGACGAGTAAATGGCGGATCGGTTAACAGATTATGAGGAGCAAAAATGACCATGTCTCTGATTTCTTTACAAATTTTGTATCCCTGTTCATCTTTATCAAAATATTCATTCAAGCGTTCATTAGAAAGATCTAACATAATGTTAATGGGATAAAGGCCCTGACGCGCTCTGGTAACGGAGGTTTGATCCAGATCTGTTGCAAATACCTGCAAAGAATAACTGGCCTGGGTTGATTGTTCAGCCAGAGCTTCTTTAAAACAAATGGCCAATGAATAGGCTTCTTCACCTGTAGAACATCCCGAAGACCATGCACGTAAAACTCCCCCTTCAGGCATATTTTTCATAAGCTTGGGGAAAATTTCATCTTTCAACTGTTTCCAAACATCAGGATCCCTGAAAAAACGAGTAACTCCAATGAGCATCTCCCTGGCTAAAAAATTAGCTTCCGCAGGACTTTTACCTAAAAAGTCGACATAAGCATTAATATGGTCAATTTGTTTGATTCCCATCCTTCTGTTTATTCTTCTAAAAAAGGTATTGTGTTTATAATGAGAAAAATCCAGCTCGGTTTTATCGTAGACAATTTCTATAATGTTGCCAAGTGCTTGAGAATCATTCGCAGAATACTGTGTTTCTTTTTGCTCTTCCAAAAGCACTCTTCCAAGTTCATCCATTAATACAGCAGGAAGCCTTTCTGCCAAATCAATATAATCCGCCAAACCCGCATTAATAGCATTTAGCGGCATTTCATCAAATCTTGAGGATGACGGCTCTTGTACCAGGCAAAATCCACCTTGCTCTTTAATCGCCTGCAAACCTAAGGTTCCATCGGCGCCGGTACCAGAAAGAACCAACCCGATACTTTGTTCCCTTCGCTCATAAGCAAGAGAGCGAAAAAAGAAATCAATAGGCAAATGTAAACCATGGGATCCTGTTGATTCACTCAAACAAAATCGTGATTTATGCAAAGACAAATTATTATTAGGAGGTACCACATAAACCTGATTGGGCTCCAGATCCATATGATGTTCGATCTGTAAAACATTCATTGAGGTTGAACGTTGTAAGATCTTAACGAGCATATCTTCCTGACCAAAACTGGAATCAGGCTCCATGTGTTGGACAATAACAAAGGCTAAGTCAGTTTTAGAAGGTGTATATTGTAAAAAGTCTTGTAAAGCGGCCACGCCTCCTGCTGAGGCTCCCAACCCAACAACTAAAGGCTGAAATACAGAATCTTGCTTATTGACAGGCTTTGTAACACTTAGCTTTGCTTCTGCTTCCTTGTACGGCATGACATTTCCTATAAAAATTATTGAACTACTTTATGCCCAAACTACTTTGAATACATACCTTCTGTGTTATAAATTAAAACTTTTTCAAACACACTATAGGCCAAAAATAGAATTATTTCATTTTTATTATTTCCTAAAAAGAGAGTTCATCGGAATAACAGAATACAGGTATCCCTTAACCTTAAAATTTGAGAAAATAGCTAAAATATTTCTATTGGTTCCAAACCGATGAAAATCAAAGCCCAAAATTTATTCTCCTACCCAAAATACTGGGCTGAATGCTATGGCATTGCGCCTTATTTACCGACTTCCCGAGCTGAAATGGACGAACTTGGTTGGGATAGTTGCGACATTATCATTGTTACCGGGGATGCCTATATTGATCACCCCAGCTTTGGCATGGCAGTTATTGGCCGTTTTTTGGAGTCTCAGGGCTTTAGAATCGGCATTATTTCTCAGCCACAATGGAAAAATACCCGGGATTTTAAAGCCCTCGGCGAACCAAACCTGTTTTTTGCAGTAACTGCCGGCAACATGGATTCCATGATTAATCACTATACCGCTGATAAACGCAAACGCCACGATGATTATTACACCCCTTATGGTGTTGCAGACAAACGTCCTGATAGAGCCGTAATTGTATATAGTCAAAAATGCCGCGAAGCCTACAAAAATATCCCCATTGTTATTGGAGGCATTGAGGCCAGTCTGCGCCGCATAGCCCAATACGATTATTGGGACGGACAGGTCAGACGCTCTGTTTTACTTGATTCAGGGGCAGATATTTTACTCTATGGCAATGCCGAAAGAGCAATAGCTGAAATAGCTCATCAATTTTCTCTTGGCCGAAAGCTATCTGAATTAGATAATATTCGCGGCACCGCAATAGTCCGCGACACGGTACCTGCTGGTTGGACAGAAGTTGATTCCACCCGTATTGATTGGCCGAGTAATATTGATAAGCTACCCGATCCTTACCAAATGAACACCCCAGGCAGCGATTGTGAGAATGCACCTCAGCAATCCACGGCACCCGTTCTCACAACGAACACCGATCTTCAGGCAGAAAATGCAGGCTCTATACCCATTAAAACTATCCCCATTAAAATAGTACCTATGCCTCTAATGGGGAAGGCACGACTTGATCCTGCTACAACCTGCATACGTCTACCTTCTTTCGAAAAAGTTCGCAAAGATCCTATTCTTTATGCCCATGCATCCAGAGTGCTTCACCTTGAATCTAACCCCAATAACGCTCGAACACTGATCCAAAAACATGGAACGCTGGAGATCTGGGTTAACCCTCCTCCTATTCCCTTAGAAACTGATGAGATTGATGGTGTATTTGATTTAAATTACCAGAGAACTGCCCACCCAAGCTATGGGAAAGCCAAAATTCCTGCTTTTGATATGATCCGCTTTTCCGTCAATATCATGAGGGGTTGTTTTGGAGGTTGTACTTTTTGTTCCATTACTGAGCATGAAGGTCGAGTTATACAATCACGTTCACAAGAATCGGTTTTAAAAGAAATAGAAAATATTCGTGATAAAACACCTGGATTCACCGGTAGTATTTCTGATTTAGGCGGCCCTACCGCCAATATGTATCACTTAAATTGTAAAAGTGACGCGATTCAATCACATTGCAGAAAACTTTCCTGTGTTTTTCCAGGAATTTGTGAAAACCTGATCACCGATCATCGACAAACTACCGAATTATACCGAAAAGCCAGAGCCATCCCAGGCGTCAAACGAGTCGCTATTGCTTCTGGCTTACGCTACGATCTGGCAGTAAAGGATCCTGAATATGTGAGAGAGCTGGTAATGCATCATGTAGGTGGTTATTTAAAAATCGCTCCAGAGCACACAGAGGCGGATACGCTGAATTTAATGATGAAACCTGGTATGGATACCTTTGATGAATTTAAAAAAATGTTCGAAAAGTTTTCTAAAGAAGCAGGAAAAGAGCAATATCTTATCCCTTATTTTATCGCGGCCCACCCAGGCTGCGAAGATAAAGATATGGTGAACCTGGCTCTATGGCTAAAAAAGAATAAGTTAAGGGTTGAACAGGTGCAGACCTTCTATCCTTCACCGATGTCATTAGCAACGGCTATGTATTATTCCGAAAGAAATCCATTGCATAAACTCAGTTATAAAACCAAAAAACTATTTATTGCCAAAGAATTACCGCAAAGACGTTTGCAAAAATCACTGTTACGCTATCATGATCCGGAAAATGCCGATATTATTCGAGAAGCATTAACTGCAATGAATAAAACGGAATTAATAGGTGACGGGCCTAATCAGCTAGTCGGCAAAAAAGAAACCAGATCTCCAAACAGAACAAACCACTCTACCAGAAATTTCTCGGGTAAAAAAACTCATCAAAATAAAACATCAAGAAAACGCAGCAATCAATCCAGAATTCGATAGAGTGGCATAACTAAAAACTAAACTTACAAATATAAATGTTTACAATTAGTTACTATTTTCAGCTAGAGTCAATTAAGGCTTGAATCTAATATAAGATCACATTTTTTATAAAATGCTCAAACGCTTATGCATATTAAAGGAAGGTAACAAGGAATATGATTTCTTTAAATTTAAAAAACATTCGACTGTTTAGTCTCTTTAGCCCATTATTTGTGGGTCTGTTTTTGAGTGGTTGTATTACGCAAGGAACATCTGAACCAGGTTATTTCATGACAGTAGCCGACAAATCTGATCTTATTGAGAAACCCAATGGTTATGGTTTTTCTCTTAGTGAATTCCATAAGAAACATGGCAAATCAATCATTTCATCAGATGCTACAACACAAATGAAAATCAACTATGTTGAGTCCGGTGATAAAACTAAACCCGCCATAATATTTGTACATGGCACGCCAGGTGGCTGGGGAGCCTTTTGGCCATTCCTTGTTATGACTGATCTTAAGAATAATGCCAACCTTGTCTCAATTGACAGGCCCGGTTGGGGAAACACAACCTGTAATACTAACGAGGGAAAAAAATGTTTTTACCCTCTGCTTAAACGACAATCAAAATACCTTGATACCCTGATAAAAAAACTGGATGAACAAAATAATCATCAAGGGGTTATTTTAGTAGGACATTCTTTAGGTGGCCCGTTAATTGGACAAATGGCTCTTGACTACCCTGAATACGTCAGGGGACTGGTTTTTATTGCAAGTCCATTTGACGCAAAGTTATCAAATCCAAGGTGGTATAACTGGATGAGCCACGCATTTGCCTGGGTTGTGCCAAAAGATCTGAAAAAAGCCAATAAAGAAATGATGCCATTATGCAAACAATTAAAACAAATGAAAAATGAATGGGCTTCCATCAATGCACCCATCTGGGTTATTCAAGGCTCAAAAGACGATCTGGTCAATCGAAAAAACCTGGATTATTCAAGAACCCTTTTTTCTGGAAAAAATGCTCAATTTATAGAAGTTAAAACAAGTGGCCATTTCGTTCTTTGGGAAAAAAAATCTATCGTTGTAGAGAGCATTAATCAGGCGCTGAAAACACTGAGGCCTGAAACAGTAACGGTCATTTAATTGAAAAGGTATGTGCTGACATGCCTTGTGTTTTAATCTGTATCTGGATAAAACCTTTTTAAATTACGCTCCCT
Organism: Enterobacterales bacterium; assembly: GCA_041556195.1. Classification (GTDB taxonomy): domain Bacteria; phylum Pseudomonadota; class Gammaproteobacteria; order Enterobacterales; genus 21-14-all-40-8. The sequence continues at coordinate 33,780 of JBFFIY010000003.1, read as the reverse complement.
TTTTAAACCGGCTAACAAAGCTTTAACCCCCGGCGTTTTGTAGCCACGTTTTCTGTTGTGATGTCCTAAAGCAAATAAAGTTCGATACTGAGATAACAACGAGCGAATAGCTTCTGATAAGGGCGTATTTTTATCCCAGATATGGAGTGATTCAGAGCTTGCCGCATTAATTTCAATGATCTCCAACCCCTCACCTTTTATTAACTTATCAATAGATGCAAATTTAATATCCATGCGACCATAATAAAATTCCGGTAAATCCTGCATCATTCGATTAACCTGATGTGTTAACTCAGGCGTAATAAATGATCTCCCGTCTCGAAAAATAGCGCCACTGGAATGGCTGGCAGAAAAAACTAATCGGTAGGGAGTACCTTTTTTTATCACTGTATTGAGTTGAGCTTGATGCCTTTCAAGATAAAGGTGACTAATTTGCTTCGCTCGTTGATCAAGGTTAATGAGTTCTAATAAGGTATGTTCGCCATCTCCTACCACATAAGGCATGTATTTTAGAGCAAGAGAAATAATCTCACCCTGGTTTTGATGCGGATGTTTGACAAAAAAGACGCCTGCTTCAGGCTCAAACTGAGATAATTTCTGTAACATTATGGCTGTACCACAGGGGTAAGACTCAATATAGGCTGCAAGCTGTTCAACATTTTTTACTAGCTTTACACCAGAGCCTCGACAACCTATATCGGGTTTGCAAACCAGCGGGAAATCAAATTGATACTCTTCAATTCTTACTAATAAAAGACTTATTTGTATTTCAATAGCTTCATTGGTTACCTGAATAACAAACCAGGGCAAAATGGATTTTTCACACTCACCTATCGCCTGCTCTAACAAACTACTTTTAGGAATGCCTACCATTCCTGACAGGTGTAACTCAGGATTAGCCAGTAATGGAAGAGTTAACGAACGATGGCGAATGCTCAACAATAACCACTGGAACGCCACCGGAAGATACATCAACCAGATCGGCCAGAACTCAAACAATGAAAAAGTTTTTCCGGACGACTCTAAATCAGGCATACCGGGGGACACATAAGTATTCTTGTCTGGGCTTTCCTTCATGAGATTCTCTATGTTTGAACTATCTTATCCCGATTTCAAGTTATCTATTTAGCTTTTCATCAGAACTCAGTAAACGCGCTTCCGTTTCTAACATCACTGGAATGTCATCTCTAATCGGATAGGCTAAACCGCTGGCATAACAAATCAGCTCGGTTTTATCCTTGCTTAGTTCAACTGGCGCTTTGGTGACAGGACATACCAGAATGGCTAACAGTTTTTTATCAATCATGTGCTTTGTTTTCCAATGTATCATTCAGGTTGGTTGAAAGTGTCGAAAGATTGGTTGTTGTTCTTTTAGACGCTACATTAAGTGTTGATGGGGGTTTACCTGTCATCAGCAAAGCCGGATCCAGACGTACATCAAACCAGTTAATTCTCCAATCAAGATGTGAGCCTGTCACTCTACCAGTAGCTCCCATTCTAGCCACCAGTTCCCCTTGTTCAATTTTATCACCGGTTTTAACCAATAAGTCATCTAAATGCAAAAATGAGCTGGAGATCCCGCCACCATGATCAATGAGTAAGGTTCCACCTGAGAAAAACATATCTTTTTCTGCCACCGTAACCACACCACTGGCAGGCGCCACCACTGGAGATCCCACAGGTCCGGCAATATCCAGCCCAAAATGTGGCCGTCTGGCTTTACCATTAAGCACTCTCTGACTGCCATATACGCCAGTGATCTGACCTGCAGCAGGCCAGATAAAATGCCCCATAAAAAATTGTTGCTGAGAACCTGTTTTACGAGCCTGTTTTATCTGGATCCCATCGGCTTTAATGCGAGCCAGCGCCTCTTTACTTTTGGGAGACACCTTCTCTTCTGGTAAACCATCGACCCTTTGCACATCATATTGGCGCTTTTTCAGATTGATCTGAGTGGTATGCTGCTGTCCAGAAGCCATAATAACCATAAGTTCTGATTTTAAGCTGGCATCTCTGCCAAAACCTATAGCAAAAGCGCCACTATTTGTAACCATGACTTCCTCACCATCCAGAAATACCCGATCTGTGGCTGCAACCTGGCCTCTAAGTAAAGCGCCTTGCACGGCTTCACCCTGCAGCTCAATGGCAGATAAAGCCCCTGAGAACAGTATAAATAAGAGTAAATATAGCCGGTGAACCAATAACAACTTTAATCCCTGACCTTTAAATCACGAACAATGCCCGTATTTATGGCTTCAGGAGACTTTAAAAAATCCATAAAGGCTTTATGGACAAAATCCATTTGTGCAGGCTGTGCGCCATTTTGCTGCTGACGTTTGCTCCATTGAGAAAAAGCCCTTACCAAACTCTTCTCATTAAAAACCCAATAGGGCGTTTGCGACATAAATACCCCTGACCATTCAAGATAATTACTTTAAAACAACCTTGCCAGTTTACTAATTTTGCTGTCTCAGGTAAATCCATTAATCTGCTTTATCTCAGTTCAAGCAAAATAGCTGAAATTTGCAAAACAGACTGTTTTTAACGCTTTGGATCCGATAAACTGCTAAAAGTACAATGATAACGGGCATATACCTCTAATCAGGCACAATGAATGATAAGGGCTATACCCTATTTCGAGGTAAAAATGAGTAAAGAATGGAACGGAAAATTTATTAACCCCTACGTGCCTCATGGCGACAAAAAAGATCAGGTTAAAAAAATCACCGTCTCAATACCCTGTGATGTCCTGAAAATTCTCACAGACGAACGCACCCGCCGCCAGGTTAACAACCTCAGACATGGCACCAATAGCGAACTACTCTGTGAAGCCTTTCTACATGCTTTTACCGGCCAGCCCCTGCCAACGGATGATGAACTGAGTAAAGATCAGGTTGATTATGCATTGAAGAGGCTTGAGGATTAATCTTTCGTTTTAAAAATATTTTGATTCAAATATCAAATAACAAACGAGAAGAATAATGAACAATATAACCATCAATCCCAATAAAGACAAAGCCCTCATGCTGGCAAAGCGCGAATTAGCCGTATTTGTTCAAGATGCGGTAGAGCTGGAAGGTATCCATTTCACACTACCTGAAATACAAACCCTGCTTGATGGCATAACTGTCGGCGGGCATAAATTAAGTGACCAACAAATAGCTATCAACCAGGCTAATGCCTGGCGGCATTTATTTGAGTCGATAAAAGTAGACTCATTTGAATTATCAGCACAATACGCCTGGGACTTACATAAAATTGCAGGTTTTGAAGAAGCATTAGAATGGGGAAACTTTCGTTCTGGTAATGTCATGATTGCCGGAACTGACTATATACCGCCTGACGCGAGTGAATTAACACAACTATTTACAGAAATGATAAATTCTGCAAATAAAACAGATGACATTTATGAACGCGCCATTTGTGTTTTTCTAACCATGGCAAGATCCCAGTTTTTTTATGACGTTAATAAAAGAATGGGACGTTTTATGATGAATGGCATACTTTTAAGCGCCGGTTATCCCGCAATAAACATCTCCGCTAAGCGGCAGCTAGAATTTAATCAATTAATGTTAGATTATTATGAAACTGGTGAGCCTCAGGCTATGATAAAATTTATGCATTCTTGCATAGATGAGCGTGCTATTTTAATTATGCAGGAATAATTTTTGGATGGCTTAATTAGTCATTCAATTAAACGCTCTTAATTAATATCTGTGGTTTTTACTGACTTCATAGATAAAAATAATAATGTCCACAACAACAATCTGATTCTCCAGAACTGAAAAACCTTTTCTAAACAAAAATATGAACTATTCCGACAAATTTTCCATTGTGGTGATCTATTTAGGGTTTTCATGTTAGATTTAGCTATCGGCCATTGTTCTACAGGGAAAATCATCCATGAGCGAAGAAACCTTTCATGAGAAAGTTAAGAGCGAATTAAAAAAACTTAATAAAAAGCAGAAAATTGATTTTGCCTGGCGTTGTGCTATTCGAGCCTTGCCTCTTTTAGGAGCGGATGGGAATTTTGATTTTTGGGATAAAAAGAATAAGCAAAAACATCTCTATGCTATTTTTTATGCTTTAGATGTTGCTAGTTGTGTTAATGTTGGTATTGGAATAAAAGGCGCTGCCAATGCACTCGACGCCTCCAACGACGCCGCTTACGCCGCCTCCAACGACGCCTCCAACGCCGTTTCCGCTGCTTCCGCCGCCTCCAACGCCGCCTACACCATCGCCTACGACGCCGCCTACGACGCCTCCAACGCCTCCAACGCCGACCGTTATTTAAATTCCATTATCCTACAAGATTTAAAAAACATTCAAGATAAAGAACTCCCACAAATTTCTACAGAGTTATATGGTGGAATCTGGACGAATTTCCAAAAAGCTCTTAAAGAGATAGGTTGTGAATATTGGGGCAAACTCTATCAAAATATTTTTGATAATCAATTCCAATTAGACAAAAAAGCCCTTAAAAAACGTATAAATATTGAACCATCAATCCGAGCACAAGGCGCATCTGCAGTCGCTAATTTTTTAGAAGAGATGGAAAAAAAAGGTGCAATTCGACTTAACGAAGCACGTATTATTATATTGGGAGATAAGGGGGCAGGTAAAACCTGTATCGCCAGAAGGTTAATTAATCCTGATGCACCAATGACCAGCATAAATGAGAGTACCCCTGGTGTTGATACCACAAACTGGCCATTAAAAGATGAAAATATCAATGTGCGTATATGGGATTTTGCCGGACATACCATCACACATGCGGTTCATCAATTTTTCCTGTCAGAGCGTTGCCTCTATCTTCTGGTTTATAATGGACGTACCGATGATATCAATCGATTAAAATATTGGCTGGATCATATGAAAAACTATGGTAAAGATTCAAAAGCCATTATATTTGTTAACGAGTTTGATCACCACTCTGTGAATATCCCCATCAATTTACTCAAAGAAAAATACCCTATTGAGCAACTCTATAGTTTTTCTATTAAAGATAACAAAAAAGCTTTAATGACTTTTCGTGATGATGTAGCAGCCTTTATAAAACATGATCCTTCCTGGGAAAATCAAAAAATCCCAATAAGTTATTATCAGGTAAAAGAAGATCTGGAACAGCTTTTTATTAAAGGGGAAAAAGAAAAAACACAGGAATATATTTCAAGAGAAAGATTTAACCAAATCGCCAAAAAACATAAGGTAGATAATGTAGAGGAACTTTTAAAAAACCTGCATTGTTTAGGGATCAGTTTATGGTATGAAAGTATGGAACAGTTTAATACCCTGGTCCTTAACCCCGAATGGATCAGCCATGGCGTTTATAAAATTATTAATTGGGTAAACCATGAAAAGAAATACTCTTTGACTTTAGATGATTTTGAGGCGGTTTTTAATAAAAAAATCGTTATCCCAAAAAAGAACATGAATTCCTTTTTAATTTAATGAAACATTATGAGTTAGCCTATGAAGTAAACGATGAAAAAAATTTAATCATCCCTCATTTACTCAAAGAAGATCGACCAGAACAACTGCCAGATTTTCCAATGGGAGAGAGTCTGATGTTACGCTATGTATCAGAAGATATTCTACCATCTAATACAATTTCACGTTTTATCGTTCGCCATAATCAACAAATTAAAAAATACAAAAAAGACTATTTGGTGTGGCGTTATGGCGTCATTTTAGAAGATCTAAATGGCAATCTGGCATTGGTACGAGAAGAAGATCGGATCCTGAGCATTTCTGTTAAAGGTTCAACTAAAACTGATTATTTAAGTCTGCTCAGGGAAACGCTTAATGATATTTTTAATAGTTATAAAAGCAATAAACCTCAGCTTGAATACAGAATAGAGCAATTTGGACAAATACCCTCTGAATTAGAAAAAAAGAATCCTCTGTGGTTGGAAGAAAGTCAGATTTTTACCCAGGCACAAGATAATGTTCCTTTCTATAATCACCAAACAAAACAATATATTCCTATGCAAAAGACTGTTCACATCTACAATATAGACAAAGGAAATTTATTACAAGGCGTACAGGACAGTCAATTTATAGCTGGTGACTTAAATCAAACTATTTTCAATTTTCATGATTGCAATATAAGTTTACAGGGAAACTTAAATGAACTGGCTGGTTCACTGGTACAAAACGGCCATAAAGAACAGGCAAAAGAACTGGAAAATATAGCAAATGCTTTGGAACAGGTAGAACAGTGCCAAGACAAAAATGAAATAAAGAAAAAAGGTATAGGCAATAAATTAAAACGTTTCACGGATGAACTGGTTGATAAGGACTCTCAGCTACATAAAACCATTAAGGGTATAAAACATGGTGTTAGCATCGCGCAGGATATTGCTAAGGGTTATAATGACTTAGCACAATGGGCAGGTTTACCACAGGTTCCTAAACCTTTTTTGAAAAAGGAAAGCTAAAAATACTCAATCTGGCTCCAGCAGTTGAGCAAGGAAAAATCAACTGATTCAGAACATCATAACTTATTGAATTAAAGCTAGAAAACATCCTCAATCAGTCTTAAGTAACTGTTTTTGATAAAAATTATTTCTTTACGGTGGAAAACCAATTATTAAGTTAATTCTCTCACTTTCACATAACAGCCTGAACTAGCATATTTCACCATTTTTCATTTATAGCACTTAGTGCTATACTTGAAGTTAACTCATATAGGGACATCAATGAATATTTATAAAAACAAAGTATTTAGTAAATGGGCTGCTAAGGAAAAGATTGAGGATAAAGCACTCATTATGGCCGTTGAAGAAATAGCAAAGGGGCTTGTTGATGCTAATTTAGGCGGTAATATTGTGAAAAAACGAGTTGCTGTAGGCGGAAGAGGTAAGAGCGGAGGCATTCGTACGCTACTGGCTTATCAGATTGGCACAAGAGCCTTCTTCATTTATGGTTTCGCTAAAAATGTCCAGGCAAATATTAAAGATGTTGAGTTAAAAGCGTTAAAATTATATGGCAAAGAATTATTGAATTATAGTGATAAAGAGATAGCCAAAGCAATTCAAAAAGGTGCATTAATCGAGGTAGAAAACAATGGATAAATCAATATTAGAAGTGCTTCATGAAAGTGCTAGTGATTTACACAAAGCTGGAGTTATGAAAGATGTAACTATGCGCGAGTTTGACGGATTGTGTTTACCCAGGATCAGGCAACTGACTGCTAATCAAATCAAACAGATCAGAGTGAAAAATAAAGCGAGCCAGGCTGTGTTCGCAGCTTATTTGAACACCCATAAATCAACTGTGGCAAAGTGGGAGCAAGGCCAAAAACATCCCAATGGTCCTTCACTTAAATTACTTAATCTGGTAGATCAAAAGGGATTGGAAATCCTGGCTTAAAAATCAAACTGGATCAGTCTGGAAAAAATTATTGAACTGAAAATATACTCCTGAACTCAATACCCAAGCACTGGCCGCAACCATCTTTCTGCCAGTTCTTTATTCCAGTCTTTTCTTTCAGCATAATCTTCAAGCTGACAAGCTGTAATTTTACCCAACCCAAAATAACGAGATTCAGGATGGGAGAAATACCAACCGGAAACGGCTGCTGTGGGAGTCATGGCAAATGAATCGGTGAGATTTAGCCCAATATTCTGATCGGGTTTTATCAGTTGCCAGAGTGTTTGTTTTTCTGTGTGATCAGGACATGCAGGATAACCAGGGGCTGGTCTTATTCCCTGATATTTTTCTTTAATTAACTCTTCATTGCTTAAATTTTCAGTTTTTGCATAACCCCAATATTGTTTACGAACTTTTTCATGTAAGCGTTCGGCAAAAGCTTCTGCTAATCTATCCGCCAACGCCTTTAATAAAATAGCATTGTAATCATCATGATCTTTTTCAAATCGTTCAATATGTTCTTCAATTCCAATGCCTGCAGTAACCGCAAAAGCGCCCAGGTAATCTTTAACATGAGTTTCTTTTGGAGCAATAAAATCACTTAAACAATAATTGGGCCTTTGATCTTTTCTATGCATTTGTTGACGCAGATGATGCAGTTTACAACTAACTGCTTTTCTATTGTCATCTTCATAAATTTCTATATCATCAGCTACTGAGTTAGCTGGAAAAAATGCAAATACCGCTTTAGCTGTAAGCCATTTTTCTGAAACAATTTTTTGTAACATTTGCTGCGCATCATGATAAATTTTTGTGGCGCTCTCTCCCACCACTTTATCTTTTAATATTTTTGGAAATGAACCGGCAAGCTCCCACGCCCGGAAAAATGGTGTCCAGTCAATTCGTTCAACTAAATCTTGTAGAGGGTAGTCATCCAATATTTTTACACCGGTAAATTCGGGTGTTGTAACCGATACAGAATTCCAATCAATTGCCGCTCGATTTTTTCTGGATTTTTCTATGTTGATTAGCGCTCTTCTGTTTTGACGGTTTTCATGGTCAAGACGTAACTGTGCGTAGTGTTGCGCCGTCTGGTCGATGAAATGAACGTGGTCTTTTTCACTCATTAATTTTGCACAGGTATTCACTGCCCGAGGTGCATCAGAAACATAAACCACCGGGTGTTGATAACTCGGAGCAATTTTTACCGCACAGTGCATAGCAGATGTAGTGGCGCCACCGATGATCAAAGGAATGGAAAAATTTTGCCGCTGCATTTCTTGAGCAACATGTACCATTTCATCCAGCGATGGAGTAATTAATCCTGACAGGCCGATTATGTCGCAATTTTTTTCACGAGCCACTTTTAAAATTTGATCACAGGCTACCATCACCCCTAAATCAATAATTTCATAACCATTACATTGCAATACCACCGACACGATATTTTTTCCAATATCATGCACGTCACCTTTGACGGTTGCCATTAATACCCGACCATTATTTCGCTCTGCCTGTCCTTCAGTCTTTTCTTTTTCAACAAAAGGCATTAAATAAGCGACGGCTTTTTTCATTACTCGTGCCGATTTCACAACCTGCGGCAGGAACATTTTACCACTACCAAATAAATCACCGACAACGTTCATGCCATCCATTAAAGGCCCTTCTATCACATCTAATGCTTTATTCAAGCTCTGTCTTACTTCTTCTGTATCCTGTTCAATATAATCCGTTATTCCTTTTACCAGAGCATGTTCAAGGCGCTTAGCAACACCTAACTTACGCCAATCTTCGATAGATTTTTGTTGTCTTTTGTCTCCTTTCTCTAAAAAATCATTAGCAATACTCATTAGATGTTCTGTGGCTTCTGCATCTTTGTTCAGCACCACATCTTCAACAGCTTTTAACAGTGGTGCCGGGATATCATCATAGATAGCCAATTGCCCCGCATTAACAATACCCATGTCCATGCCTGCTTGAATGGCATGGTATAAAAAAACTGCATGAATGGCTTCGCGTACGGGGTTGTTACCTCGAAAGGCGAAGGAGACATTGGAGACGCCACCGGAGATCAATGCATGGGGTAGTTCAGCTTTAATTTTTGCGGTTGCTGCAATAAAATCTATGGCATAATTATTATGTTCTTCAATACCTGTTCCTATGGCAAAAACATTGGGATCAAAAATAATATCTTCTGCCGGGAACCCTACCGTTTTGGTTAAAATATTATAGGCTCGTTGGCAGATCTCAAATTTTCTTGTAGCATTATCTGCCTGGCCCTGTTCGTCAAAGGCCATTACTATCACCGCTGCTCCATAGCGACGAACAAGCTGTGCCTGTTCTATAAATTTCTGTTCTCCTTCTTTTAAGGAAATAGAGTTCACCACGCCTTTGCCCTGAATGCATTTAAGTCCTGCCTCAATCACTTCCCATTTTGAGGAGTCGATCATCACCGGAACTCGGCTAATATCTGGTTCAGCAGCAATTAGATGTAAAAACCTCTTCATGGCCGCCTTGGCATCAAGCAATCCTTCATCCATATTTATGTCTATTACCGGTGCACCACTTTCAACCTGTTGTAACGCCACAGATAATGCACTTTCGAAATCATCCTCTTTGATCAATCTTAAAAATCTGGCAGAACCTGTGACATTGGTCCGTTCTCCCACGTTAACAAACAAACTTTGTTCATTGATGTTAAAAGCCTCTAAACCTGACAAACGACAAGCAAGAGGGATTTCCGGAATTAAACGAGGCTTAATTGAACTGACTGCTTCAATGATCTCACTAATATGTGCTGGAGAGGTGCCACAACAACCCCCTACCATATTGACCAAACCGCTACTTGCCCATTCTGCCAATTCTAATGCCATGTCCTCCGGGGTTTCATCGTAACCACCAAACTCATTGGGCAATCCGGCATTAGGATGAGCCGAGACATAACAGTCTGCAATACGCGAGAGCTCTTCTACATAGGGTCTAAGTTCTTTGGCGCCCAGGGCACAATTTAGACCTATGGATATGGGTTTGATATGACGTAGTGCATTGTAAAAGGCTTCGGTAGTTTGCCCTGTTAAGGTTCGGCCTGAAGCATCGGTGATGGTTCCAGAAATCATCACTGGCCAGGTTGTTCCGAGTTGTTCAAATAACTCTAATATGGCAAATAAGGCGGCTTTGGCATTCAAGGTGTCAAATACGGTTTCAACCAATAAAATGTCGGCACCACCTTCAATCAATGCATGGGCTGACTCCAGGTAAGCAATGCGTAATTCATCAAAAGAGATATTTCTAAAACCGGGATCATTAACATCAGGAGATAAACTACAGGTGCGATTAGTAGGGCCTAAAACTCCCGCCACAAATCTGGGCTTATCAGGGGTTAACTGGGTAAATTCGTCTGCCGCCTGCCTCGCTAAACGCGCTGACTCCCGATTGATTTCAGCCGTTAATGATTCCATGTCATAATCGGCCATAGCAATTTGGGTTGAGTTGAAAGTATTGGTTTCGATAATATCTGCACCAACTTGCAAATACTCACGATGGATCTCTAATATCTTTTCTGGCTGGGTTAAAGACAGCAAATCATTATTGCCCTTAATATCACAATGCCAATCAGCGAATCGCTCACCACGATAGCCTTTTTCATCCAATTTGTAGGCCTGAATCATGGTACCCATGGCACCATCAAGAAACAAAATACGTGATTGTAATGCTTGCTCTAACTGTGCTGATCTTTCAATCGTAGACATATTAAACTCACCATCTATAGACATTTGGATGTTTAGACGTCTATAATACATTTAAAAGTGCTTATTAGCTAATGTTTAGATAATATTTACTATTCTGTCATCTTTAAATTTATTGTTCTGGCTCAGTAGCTCAATTTCAGTCTTTAGTATTCGGTGAAATTTAGCATTCGGGGGGATATACCCCTAAACTATATACACTAGCTAGCTAAACCGAATGACAACTAGCAATTACCGTTTTAAATCTCAAACGGTACAGAGGAAATTATTATGTCAAACTGTTTAAAAACCTACGAGTCTATTGATAAAAATTTATTAGTAGCATTGCCCGATCCTGCCACCGAAGCCTACGAAATTAAAATTAAAGTGCCTGAATTCACTTTTTTGGGGGTACAGGAACAACCGGATTTTGCCACGGCTTACATCACTTTTTATCCCAATAAGAAAATCATCGAGCTTAAAGCACTTAAACAATATGTTTATCAACTTAGAGATACGGTGGTTTCTTACGAGCGCCTCATTAATATCGTCTATGATCAGCTTCAGGAAGTTTATCAACCCTCTCGTTTACGTTTGGTTATGGTTTTCAATCCACGAGGGGGTATCACTTCAAAACTGACCATTGATTCCGATTGGAAAGAACGTGGAGGTAATGACAATTATCAACAATGGACTGAACACAGTGATAGCTGGATGGAAGCATAAACCCTTACAAAATATTTCAATAAAGATATATCTACAAAAAGAGTATAGAGTGTATACTCCATCTCTCACTGCCGAGGTGGCGGAATTGGTAGACGCGCTAGCTTCAGGTGCTAGTGGCCTATTGGTCGTGGGGGTTCAAGTCCCCCTCTCGGCACCATTCTTTTTATTATGTTAAGTTTTTATCCTATACTAAACCTTTATAATAATTAAAAGGGTGCAACAAATATTGTTGTACCTGGTCTGTAGCAGCAATAAACCACTGTTACCATGATTTATGATGGACGTCTTTTCATGTCGAAGAAACAATCTTTTTTTCTTTCTCCTTTAGTTAACCATTTCTCTAAAGTGGCCTTGCTGGCAATCTCTTTATCTAGCCTTGTTATAACGGCCAACGCAGCAGAACGTCCAAAACCTCAGGTTAATGTTGCTACGGCTCAGCTTCGCTCTCTCGCACCCGTTGCCTGGGTCTCTGGAACTGTGGTCAGCCAAAATAATGCAAAAATTGCCGCAGAAGTCTCTGGTCGTTTGATAGAAATGGCTAAGATTGGTGCAGAGGTTCAAAAGGGAGATGTCATTGCCCAAATTAATCCTGAAACGTTAAAGATACTTTTAACCGAAAATCAGGCCAGTGTTGAAAGCGCCGAATTTAAATTAAAGTTTCTGGAAGAAGAAGTGGTGCGCAAACGCGGTTTGGCTGCAAGAAAGTTATCCGCCATAAATGATTTGGATGAAACCATATCTAATAGGGATGTATCCATTGGTGATTTAGCCGAAGCCAGGGCTAAGCTGGCACAAACGGCAGTTCAACTAAGTTATACCCGGATCAAAGCACCTTTTAACGGCATGGTTACTAAACGCCTGAGTAATATCGGTGAATTCATTAATAGTGGCACAGCAATTATCCAGCTTGTCGAGACTAAAAATCTGGAAGCTGTAGCTGCTGCTGCTTTGACCTCTTATCCTTTTTTAAAAACCTCCACTAAATTAGCGGTTAAATCTCCTTTGGGAACTGGTATTGCGCCTATCAAAACACTGGTACCTGTAGCCGAAGTTCGTTCACATCTTATGGAAGTTCGGCTCGATATGTCAGACTTTGACTGGCCGGTAGGGCTTGATATTCGCATAGCAATTCCCAACGGTGAACGTAAACAGGTTATTGCTGTACCAAGAGATGCTTTAGTGTTACGCCGTGAAGGGATCAGTATCTTTAAAATAGATGATGGCAATAAAGCTCTTCAGATCTCTGTTACCTCTGGAATGGGTGCGGGAGAATTTATTCAGGTAATTGGTGATATTCATGAAGGTGAACGAGTTGTCATACGTGGCGCTGAACGCCTGAGAAACGGACAAGAAGTCGTGATTAAAACCAACAACCCATCTTTGATCTCTGGTAACCAATGAAACTCACATCTGCATCACTAGCTAATCCCACAGCTGTTGTTGTGGGTATTTTATTGGTAACTCTGTTTGGGTTAATTGCTCTATTTAAATTACCCATTCAGCTAACACCCGATATCAGCCAACCGATGATCACCATCACCACCAACTGGCGCTCAGCAGCCCCGGAGGAGATGGAAGCAGAAATTATAGAACCTCAGGAAGATGTACTTAAAGGTTTACAGGGATTGATTTCCATGGAAACTACCTCTGGACAAGGCTCTGGCAATATTACTTTGCGCTATCGTACCGGCATTAATCTTGAAAGAGCATTGATTGATGTAATGAATGCTCTTAATCAAGTACCTAGTTACCCTGCAGATGCTACTGAACCGGTGCTTGCAATTGGAGGCAGTAATAATTTTACGGCAATAGCCTGGTTTGCCTTAAGGCCATTGCCTGGCAACGAACGCGACATTGCCAGTTACCAGGACTTTGTGCAAGAAGAGATTCAAACCAGATTAGAACGTGTTTCGGGTATTTCTCAAAGTTTGGCTTTTGGTGGTCGACCCAGAGAACTTAGGATCACTTTTGATGCCTATAAGGTGGCTAATCTGGGCATAGACATTCCTAAAATATCAGCAGCCTTAAGTGAAAACAAAGATGCTTCTGCAGGTTTTAAAGAAGTCGGTCGCCGTAAATATACCCTGAGATTTTCCAGTAAATATGATGCCGAACAACTTGAAAACATGATCCTGGAGTGGCGAAATGGGCAACCTATTTATCTAAAAGATGTCGCAAAAGTTGAAGTAAAATTACAAGATAGAACAGGTATTTTGAGTCTTGATGGCAGGCCTGCCATCGCCATGAATGCTCAAGCTGAACAAGGTGTTAACGTAATAGAGGTGATGAAGGGATTACAACAAACCATGGATGAGTTGAATCAGGGACCCTTAAAAAAGGCCGGGGTCGAAATGATTCAAATGTATGATGAAACCATTTATATCGGTCGCTCGATGCAACTGGTTCAGAGCAATTTGTTAATCGGCATACTGTTGGCCATTAGCGTACTCTGGTGGTTTTTACGAAAATTTCGAGCCACATTAATTGTCGCCGCAGCCATTCCTATTTCCATTATGGCGACTTTGCTGATGATGTATATTACAGGTCGTTCGTTAAACATTATCTCAATGGCTGGTCTCGCATTCTCAGTAGGCATGGTATTGGATGCAGCTATTGTGGTACTGGAAAATATTGTCAGACTCAGAGAAAAAGGCGAACCACCCGAACAAGCAGCCTTTAAGGGTGCCACGCTAGTTTGGGGTGCCTTGCTGGCATCTACCGCAACAACCGTGGCCATTTTTCTTCCCATTGCCTTTTTAGAAGCTGTTTCCGGGCAATTATTTGCAGATTTAGCCATTACCATTGCGGTTGCCATTATTGCTTCACTAATTATTGCTGTCACGGTATTGCCTGCGGCTTCCAGACGTTTATTAAAACAGGTTTCTGAAGAAGATCCGCATCAACATTGGTGGCAAGCCATTACTCAGAAAATCATGCACATCACCAGTTCTCCGCTAAAACGTTACGGCTGGATCATTGGGTTGATGTTGTTCTCATTGGGCGGTAGTTGGTTGTTATTTCCTAAGGTCGACTATCTCCCCAAGGGCAATCAAAACTCTTTCCGCGCTTTTATCTTGCCACCGCCAGGTCTAAGTACTCCAGCTGCTCAGCAAGAAATGTCGGATGAAATTAATCGCCGGTCATTACCCTACCTCACAGGAGAAAAGCTTCCCAAGATAGATCATAGCTGGATGGGCTTTTTTGGTTCATTTGGGTTTATGGGTGGACGTGCGGAGAACTCCGATAATATCAAACAAATCGTGCAAACAATCAATGGTGAAATACTGGCAGGTTTTCCAGACACTATCGCTTTTGCAAGTCAGGCGGAACTTTTCCAGGATCTGGGCGGTGGTCGTCGCATTGACATAGATATACAAACCAATGATGTGGATGATTTATTACGCGCAGCGCAGGTGGGTTATGGAGCAGTAAGTCAGCTGTTGCCCACCAGCCAAATCCAACCAGTACCCGGTTTAACACTAGCAGAGCCCGAACTTCAGTTACAGCCCGATGAAAGAAGACTCGCAGAAGCAGGTTGGACTCGACAACAGATGTCATTAATTTCACGTGCGTTAGGCACAGGATTGTATGTTGGCGATTTTTTTAACGGTCAAAAACGCATCGATGTCTTTTTACGTACTGAGGATTGGGAAACCCCTGAAGAACTGGCTGCAATACCCTTGTATACTCCACAGGCCGGGATCCAACCCGTGGGAGAACTTAGCAAGATAGTCAGAACAGCAGGGCCAAATTCTATTCGCCGGGTAGACCGACAACGAACCATCACACTGCAGGTTACCCCACCATCGGATCTCTCATTGGAAGATACTATCGCTCTCTTAAAAGAAAAAGCTGAGCCAGCCATTTTAGCGCAACTGCCTGAAGAGGGTAAAATAAAGTATCGTGGCAGTGCCGAAGCTTTAACCGAGGCATTAGCCAATATGAGCCAAAGTTTTATACTGGCTCTGATCATCCTCTATTTATTAATGTCTGCATTATTTAGATCTTTTAAAGATAGCCTGTTAGTGGTACTTACTATTCCACTGGCTACCGTGGGCGGCATTGGATTATTGCAACTTACCAACCAATTTATTTTTCAACCACTCGATCTGTTGACGATGATAGGTTTTATCATATTATTAGGACTGGTCGTCAACAATGCCATTTTATTGGTCTACCAGACCAGAATGGGACAGCTTGAAGGAATGTCGCGCCATGATGCTGTACAGCAGGCAATTCGCTTAAGGTTGCGTCCTATTTTAATGAGTACACTCACCAGTATTTGCGGCATGTTGCCCCTATTACTTATACCTGGAGCTGGCGCTGAACTCTATCGCGGTATTGCTGCGGTTATTGTTGGTGGCATGAGCATTAGCACCGTGTTTACACTTATATTTTTACCTAGCTTGTTGCAGTTGGGTAGAGTAAAAACAGCCTGATCTGGTTTGTGTCGCTCCAAAATTTTAATAAACTCTTTAGTGAAAGCCTCACTATCATCTGTTGATGGGACTAAGTTAACCTAGCAATTCTCCTTCACAGGTCTTCACTTGCCTGTCCTAATTTACTAGCGATTTCACTCAATACAACTAATAGTCTTACTTTTCAGGTTGAAAAAACTATAAACAATAAAACCAACTATTGAAGCCCGATTCACCAGATTGACTTTTTATAAAACCTGTATCCCTTATAATTCCGATAAAAAACATACCTCAATCGTAACTATTCAGTGAGTCGCTAAATGCACCTGTAGCTGTTCAGGTTGCCCCTAAAATGAGTCAGTTCGAGGCAAAAAATGTGATTATACTCGATTATTTGACCATTTTTGAACGACGAAATGGCTCATTTTAGGAGTAAGCTGAATAGTTACTCTTAATCAAAATAAAGAATCGGTCTTAGCTGCGCAAATAAAATCATTTTGATGCAGTCCTTTTATTTTATGAGACCACCAGGTTACAGTCACTTTTCCCCATTCGGTTAATAACGCTGGGTGGTGGCCTTCTTGCTCAGCCAGATCTGCCACTCGGTTGGTAAATTCAAGTGCAAGTTTAAAATTTTTGAATTGAAAAGAGCGTTCAAGTTGCATCACATCTTTTTCATTAACAGGCCGTACTTCAACTGACCAATCAGGGATCTGTTTAATCAACAAGGCGAGTTCCTTGTCGCTCACTTGAGGCGCATCTGCTTTACATGCCTGGCAAAGTTGTTTATTCAATTGGGAGATCATAGTATATTTCCTTTAATCAATTTACAAACCGCATTTTCTCTGGCTAGATGCCCCCTGAAAACCAAAGATCACCTGGCAAAAAGTGTTTTTTAAGTGCCTGTCCCTTTTTATTTGAGCAAGTAATACTGTATTATCAATACCCTTCATAAAAACAGGTAGAAGACCTGCACTTTTTGTTATATCACTTCCTAGCGAAAGTTCTGTGATCTTCATATCTATTTCTCTTCATTTATAACAGCTAATTTTATGGCAAATTGCCATAGTCAACCTTAACTTTCTAGGACAACCTAATCCCTGGTTTCTATTTAGAAGCCAGGATTCTTGTTTCTCTGTTGTAACTTGTGGGTGCCCCATTCTTGGGAAATTATTTTTTATAATCAAGAGTGGGATGTCCGGGTCTTTTCGAAACAACCAGTTACCCTACTAAACCTCACGACACTATACCTTTTGAAAATATAGTGCGTAATATTTTGTTTTTAATATCAATAAATTGAATATTCATTACAGCACTTTACAAAACACCTAGGTTCTTTTTAAAAAAGCTTAGTAGCCATAGCCTGGATAACCTCTTATGCCTGTCTAAGTAACTTGTGTGCCATCGTTTGCATGCATAGCACGGAGTGCAAAGCGGGTAAACGGTCAAATGCACGCACTGGTTAGGCTGTTTTTGATGTTAGTGCAATTGTTTCGTGATCAATTTGTTGTAATGCTTTTTGAATATGGTTCACTTCATTTTCCTCAAAAAGAGCTTCACCACATTGTGTGCAGATCCATGCCGGAATAGAGTCCCATGAAATGTGATAACCATTTCGATCTGAGCTAAATGGTGCATTACCTCTGATCATTTTGCCTTTACAATGAAAACACTCCATATTACCTCCTCTTTTTAAAATCTGATGACCATTGAGCCGGATCTGGTACGTAAGCCGTTATTATAGCTAAATACTCAACCTTGGGTGAGCAAACCACATGTATTACCCTATTCTGTTTTGAATTGAAAATTAAACAACTTTCCCCTCTTTGATCTTCTGGATACTCTTCGATAATTTCACCCAAAAAAACGCTTTCTCTTATTTCATCGGCTGTAATCATTCTATCTGGATGAGACATTTGTTTAATTGCATGTGGCAAGAAAAGTATTTTCTTTTGTGCTGACGAAATTATCTTTTGCTTCATATTTTAAGCATTTCCTTTTCGCCTAACGCCCTGTTCTTTGGTGGAGTATGTTGGCGTGACTTTTGAGTTTTTTTCAAAAACCGTGACAGTTTACGGAGTCAGAAACAACTTTTGGTTATATGCTTTATTTATTGATAGCATAGTTACAACACTTTTTCATCACTTAGCCTATTTGACGACCTAAAACAATGTAATATTGTTCTGATGTTAGCATGAATCTTCAGTTTTTTGCACTTAACAGCTAATTCTATGGCAATTTGCAATAGCCAACCTTGCCATTGTTTTATTTTTTGTGATTTTCAATAAGATAAAGAATACCCTTCAATAAACCTACTACCCCCGATCAACCTTCACTGGCCGATTCCTCTCCGCCACTTTCTTCAAAGCATCAAAAGCGGCATGAAATGCAGGACGTTTGACATAAGTACCAGTGCCTGGTTTTGCTCTTACGATTTAATGGACACCCATTTCTTTTTTGACAATCTAACTCAATTAGTTTAATTTAATCAAGTATAAGGAAGTTAAAACCATTGTTTCAGGAGGAAACAACATGACACAACCCCGTCAAAATATCGTTTCAGTCTCAGATACCCCCTATTATCACTGTATTGGTCGCTGTGTCCGTAGAGCTTTTCTATGTGGTAAAGGTGAGTTTTCAGGCAAGTCATTTGAGCATCGAAGACAATGGATTGTTGATAGAATCAATTTACTTTCTTCTGTTTTTGCTATTGACATCTGCGCTTATGCAGTCATGTCAAACCATTATCATCTTGTGCTCAGATTGTCCCCAGAGGAGTCTAAACATTGGTCACAAGCTGAAGTCATTGAGCGATGGCAAAAGCTCTACTCTGGTGGACTGTTAATTCAGATGTATCAATCGGGCAACCCTCTTTCTGATTTTCAAAAGATGGCACTGGATACTCAAACTGAAAAATGAAGAGAACGTTTATCAGACTTAAGCTGGTTTATGCGCTGTTTGAATGAACATGTGGCCAGGTTAGCCAATAAGGAAGATAAGTGTACAGGACGTTTCTGGGAGGGAAGATTTAAATCACAAGCATTGCTTGATGAAGCAGCACTTATGACCTGCATGGCCTATGTAGATTTAAATCCGATTAGGGCCAATATAGCTATGACTCCTGAAAACTCTGAGTATACATCCGTTCGAGAAAGGATACAGCAGCATCTGGGGAAACCTCATCAAGCCGATAATTTATTGGTAATGGATGGCGATAATAGTAACAGTCAGGGCATACCGTTTTATTTAAACGATTACCTTGAACTCATTGACTGGTCAGGCAGAGCAATTAGAGAGAATAAATCCGGTTCAATTCCCATTAATCTCAAACCTATTTTAAGTCGATTGCAAATAGAGCCCGACACCTGGATAAAACAAGTCAATCATTTCGGAAAACGTAATTTCAGGTTAGCTGGTTCAAAGGAAATGATAAAAGCTATCGCTCTAAAAGTTGGTCGCAAGTGGATGAATGGTCAAGGCAAAGCTTCGCCGTTTGAATCTCCAGCATAAAGCCCAACATCTTCATAAACAAGAACAAAAATCGGGGTTCCGAGCTTAGCTATGCCTGTATTTTGAGTTTTTTCAAACCTCTCTGATAATTTCTTCATTCCAGAAATGTTTTCTTCAAAAATCAATGTTTTGCACCCTGGGAAAATATATTTTTGATGAACTTATTTTGCTGTTTTAAGTTATGGCTGTCCAAGTTAATTCTAGTTAATTCCTAAAGACGATAAAGATCTAGTCTTGTAATTTCGATACCTGGACCATAGCCGGATTCAAATGTTTTTGGATTTTCCCATTCTGCCATAATTGTGCTTTGCTCTAACGTTCGCGGTAAGCGGTGGGCTGTCCGCTTGACCGCGCTGGTTAGGCTTGTTTGTCCTTGGCTTTATTTGTTGAAGTCTCATCTAATTTACCTAGATGTTCAAAGAATGTTTTGAATGCTTTTTCGTTTGCTTTTACATCGGTGTAAGCTGATTCAACATTAACATTCCACTCACCAAATGCATCCATAATCTTTGGCACATTTGAAATCTCTGGGTTATAATGCTTAAACATCTCCAAAAGAAACTGTGATGCATGTTTTCGCTTAGTAAAACGAACCGCTTGGTCAAACGATGATGTAGTAAACTTAACAGTGTACGTTAGCGACAAAAGAACGAATGAACCAAGCAGAGATGTTCTTAATATATAAACCACTATAGATAACACAACCATACTGGTGTTATCAGTTGATACTGTTTTGGTTACTCTAGCCTCTCCATCCAAGATCACAAACGACTCTGAGTTTTCTCTTTCTAACTTTTGTTCTATTGGCGCTTCATCGCCTTTTATAACTATTTTTTTCGCTCCCTTTTTAGGGTCAATTGTATAGGAGATTACTGTATCTTCGAGGCCTAACGTTCTTACGCTAGATAAGGTTCCTTCAAACAAATGATACACAAAAAAACCCAACACAACGAATAACGCGCCAGATATAATTAATCCAATATTACCCACACTTTGGTAACGTCTGATATTCTTTTCAAGATCATCAATCGCTTCAGACAAATGAGTGTAATTATTTCTTTTGTAATCTAATTCATTATTTTCCATTTAAGTTTCCTACTATTCTCACTCAAGATAAAAGCCTAACTATTCAATGTAAATCTCTGTTGAACTGTGCCGCTGGACACAGCCACCTGATACTTATTTATGGTTTTTGTTTGCTAAGTGAGAGAAGTGTTTTTTGGAGTTGGCTTTGGTTTCTTGTTTTTTTTGAATATTAACCATACCTAGTAACCGTTTTCCATTCATTTTGTATTCAATTTGAAGTTAAAGATTCCACGTTTTTTCATCAGACGCAAGTTCTCCACCACAGATTAATTTCGTGTTTCGTGATGAACTTCTTCTTAACCCCGATCAACCTTCACAGGCCGATTACGCTCCGCCACTTTCTTCAAAGCATCAAAAGCCACATGAAATGCAGGACGTTTGACATAAGTACCAGTGCCTGGTTTTGCTCTTAGCTCCCCATCAACATATAACAATTCGCCATTACTTATAGTATGTGAAGGCAAACCTTTTACCTCTCTTCCTTCAAAAATATTGAAGTCTATATTTTGATGATGAGTGTTTTTAGATATTACCTTAGTTGCTTCTGGATCCCAGAGCACCAGATCTGCATCTGCCCCCACTTGAATTGCTCCCTTGCGTGGATGGATATTAAAAATCCTGGCTGTATTGGTAGAGGTCACAGCGACAAACTCTTGTGGTGTCAAACGGCCTGTATTGACGCCATGAGTCCATAACATTGTCATGCGATCTTCTACACCGGCGGTGCCATTTGGGATCAGGGTAAAGTCATCTTTTCCAGCGGCTTTTTGATCGGCACAGAAGCAACAGTGATCGGTGGCGGTTGTTTGTAGGTTGCCTGATTGTAACCCCTTCCATAGTGCATCCTGATGTTCTGCTGAGCGGAAAGGGGGTGACATGACATGGGCTGCGGCAAATTCAAAATCGGGGTTTCTATAGACGCTATCATCGATCAGCAAATGACCGGCAAGTACTTCGCCATAGACTCTTTGTCCGCTATTTCGAGCACGAATAATTTCATCTAATGCATCTTTGGTTGATACATGCACTAAATAAAGCGGTAAGCCAATGACCTCTGCCATGCGAATGGCACGGTTGGCGGCTTCGCCTTCAGCGGCTGGTGGGCGAGATAGTGGATGAGCTTCTGGCCCGGTCATTCCCATTTCAAGAAGTTTGCGTTGTAACTGATAAACCAGCTCACCATTTTCTGCATGTGCTGTTACGATTGCGCCTAGATCTAATGCGCGTGAGAAGCTGTTATAGAGTACTTCATCGTCTGCCATAATGGCATTTTTGTAGGCCATGAAATGTTTGAAGCTGTTAACGCCTTCTTCTCGTACCAAAGTACCCATATCTTTATGAACGCTTTCATCCCACCAGGTAACTGCGACATGAAATGAATAATTAGAGCAGGCTTTTTGTGACCATTCGCGCCACATTTTATAGGCATCCATTAGCGGCTGTTGAGGATTCGGGATCACAAAATCAATAATGGTGGTGGTGCCGCCTGCGAGTCCCGCTGCAGTGCCTGTAAAGAAGTCTTCCGATGCAACTGTACCCATAAATGGTAGTTGCATGTGGGTATGGGGATCGATTCCTCCAGGCATAATAAGTTGCCCTGAGGCATCCAGCACTTCTGTTGTTGATGGTACATCCAGATCTTCGCCTATGGCTTTAATTTTGCCGTCATCACAATAGATATCTGCTTTCCAGGTTTGCTCAGAGGTAACTATGGTTCCACCACGAATAATAATTGACATGCTTTCTTCCTCTTTTTAAATACTTTCTTGCAACTATCCAGCTAATCTTATTAATAATGAATATTGGATAAATAGTTCATAGACGGCGATGTAAAAGTAAATATAACGCTCCAGCAATGAATAGACCAACAAACCAGGCATAGTCGTAAATATTAATAAACAAAGTGGGTACATTTTCCATTAAACCGGCTTTGGATAAAAAACCAGGGATGTTTGGTAAAATACCGATAACTAATGCAATGAGTCCTGCTTTATTCCATGCTCCGTATTGCCCTTCGTGGTCAAACAGTGCATCGTGATCCAGGACTCGTTTTCTGACCATAAAGTAATCGACCAGTAGAATTCCAGCTATGGGTCCGAGTAATGCTGAATAGCCAATTAACCAGACAAATAAATAGCCACCAGCCGTTTCCAGTAATTTCCATGGGAAAATGGCGATACCTATGCCTGCAGTGATGTAACCTCCGAGTTTAAAGCTGATTTTATGTGGGCTAAGATTAGAGAACCCATAAGCGGGTGCAACCACATTGGCAGCCAGGTTAGTGGTGAGTGTTGCAACTACCAATGCTGATAGGGCAACAATGACACCTAAGCCACCCATTCGTGAAGCCAGAACTATCGGATCCCAGATAGCTTCCCCGAAAATGGTCACTGTTGCTGAAGTAACGGCAACACTGATAAATGCGAATAGCGCCATCGGCAAGGGTAGTCCAATTGCCTGCCCAATAATTTGATCTTTCTGGCTTTTAGCAAAGCGCGTGAAGTCGGGAATATTCAATGCCATAGTCGCCCAAAAACCAACCATTGCCGTTAAGCTGGCAATGAAGACTGACCAGAACTGGCCTTGTTTTGCGCCGCCCTCGATAAATTGTGATGGCGCAGACAACATTTCACCAAATCCACCCGCTTCATAATATGCCCAGCCTAAAAGCGTTAAACCCATTGCAATTAAAAACGGGGCTGCATAGGTTTCGAGCCAACGGATACTTTCGGTTCCATTTTTTATGAAGTATAAGTGCATGGCCCAAAACGCCAGAAAGCTGATAAATTGGCCTAAATCAATTCCTAGAAATGGCAATGCACTACCGGTGATGAGATCTCCTGTTAATGCATTGACAATGACATAAATCGCCGAGCCACCTACCCAGGTGTTGATACCAAACCAGCCACACGCCACTAAACCTCTCGCTACAGCAGGGATCCGCGCACCTTTGGTGCCGAAAGCAGAACGCAGTAGCACTGGAAATGGGATTCCGTGTTTAGCTCCTGCATGTCCAATTAATATCATGGGTACAAGCACGATCACATTACCAAGTAGTACGGTGATCACCGCTTGCCACCAGGCCATTCCTTCAGCCACCAGACCACCGGCCAGCATATAAGTTGGGACACATACCACCATAGCCACCCAAAGCGCAGCATAAGACTTCCAGTCCCAGGTGCGATTTTGAGGAGTGGTTGGAGCCAGATCTTTGTTCCACAAATCGTCTGCAATTCTGGTATTGCTATTATCGATTGAATTCATTTATACCCCAGCGGCTGTATGTTTTAGGATTTTTGCGCACTACTCTCCATCGGTCAATTTGCCATAGGTACTTGGACGACGATCTCTGAAAAATTGCCAGTTATTACGTACTTCTTTGACTAAATTCATATCCATATCATGAATAATCAGTTCATCTTGATCACGACTGGCTTCTTTTTCGATTTGACCACGAGGATTAACAAAATAGCTTTGTCCGTAGAACTCACCAATATCCCATGGTAGTTCATGTCCAATACGGTTGATAGCGCCAATCCAACAACCATTAGCGGCTGCCGAAGCAGGTTGTTCTAACTTCCATAGGTATTCGGAAAGTCCGGCAACCGTTGCAGATGGATTAACAATATACTCAGCTCCATTTAATGCCAGCGCACGCCAGCCTTCAGGAAAGTGACGATCGTAGCAGATATATACACCTAATTTGCAATACTGAGTATCAAACACTGGCCAGTCTGATGAGCCGGGTTTAAAAAAGAATTTTTCCCAAAAACCCGCGACCTGTGGAATATGGGTTTTACGATATTTACCCAAATAACTGCCATCGGCATCAATTACCGCTGCAGTGTTGTAATAAACACCAGTAACTGCATCTCGTTCATAAATTGGAACGACAATAACCATTTTATATTCTGCAGCAAACTCTTGCATCAGCTGGGTTGTTGGACCCTCCGGGATCAATTCAGCGCTTTCATACCATTTAGGATCCTGGCTTGGACAGAAATAAGGTTGAGTAAAGACTTCTTGAAAACAAAGTACTTGTACACCCTTTTCACCCGCTTCACGTATTAATGGAATATGCGCTTCAATCATCGCCTGACGTATAGTTTCAGGGTCGTTATCCGTTGATGATTTCAAGGCCATCTGGATCAAGCCACCTCTAAGTGTTGCTTTTTCTGTCATAATTTTTCTCTCATTTTTTCAGTTAGATAATTCTAGTTCGATTATTCTAGTTAGATCATGTTAGTTCGAACATTCAATAAAAATATTACATGCTGGGAAAAGTATACTTTGCACCAGAACGGATCCCGGTGGGCCATTGTGTCGTTACGGTTTTAAGTTTGGTATAAAAATGCACAGCTTCAGGCCCGTAAATACCGTGAGCGCCAAAAATTGAACGCTTCCAACCGCCAAAACTATGGTAGGCAACCGGTACCGGAATAGGGACATTAACACCTACCATACCAACCTGAATATTTGCCGCAAAGTCTCTAGCTGTATCTCCGTCTCGGGTGAAGATCGCTGTGCCATTGCCGTATTCATGGTCATTAATTAAAGTAACCGCCTGCTCATATGAGTCAGCCCTTACAATGGATAAAACGGGGCCAAAAATTTCTTCTTTATAAACGGCCATTTCTGGAGTAACAGCATCTAATAAGGTTCCGCCTAACCAAAAACCGCACTCATGCCCCTTAACTTGAAATCCTCTGCCATCAACCAGAACTTTTGCACCTTCTTCTTGCCCCTTGGCAATTAAACCTTCAATTCTTGCCTTGGCGTCTGAAGTGATCACTGGCCCCATTTCAGCTTGACTATCATCACTTGGGCCAATTTTTATTGCCTCTACCCGTGATACCAGTTTTTCAACCAGTCGATCAGCAGTTTCTTTTCCAACAGGTACTGCAACACTAATTGCCATACAACGTTCGCCAGCGGAGCCAAATCCAGCTCCCATCAGGGCATCAGCCGCTTGGTCAAGATCAGCATCGGGCATTATGACCATATGATTTTTAGCACCGCCAAGAGCCTGCACACGTTTGCCTGCTGCAGATCCACGGGTGTATACGTATTCGGCGATAGGGGTCGAACCAACGAAGCTCACAGCATGTATATCTTTATGGTCAAGAATTGCATCAACGGCATCTTTGCCGCCGTGAACCACATTAAGAACACCTTCAGGCAAGCCTGCTTCAGTAAATAATTGATGGATCAGGTTGGCGCTGGATGGGTCGCGTTCCGAGGGTTTTAAAATAAAAGTATTACCTGTTGCCAGAGCCATTGGGATCATCCATAAAGGCACCATCGCAGGAAAATTAAACGGGGTAATTCCAGCGACTATGCCAAGTGGTTGACGCTCTGAACAAGTGTCAATGCCAGTACCTACCTGACGACTAAATTCCCCTTTAAGTTTTTCTACAATACCACTCGCGTATTCAACCACTTCCAATGCCCTTGTTACTTCACCCAGTGCATCTTCATGGGTTTTTCCATGCTCACTACTTATGGTTTTGGCAACTTCATCGGCACGTTGTTCCAGAATGTCTCGCAGTTTAAACATGATCCGTGCGCGTTTGGCTGGAGGTGTTGCTGACCAGGTTTTAAATGCTTTTTTTGCAGCTTCAACCGCAGCATTAATTTCTGAATGAGCGCCAACTAAGACCTCGCCGGTTTGTTCGCCAGTTGCAGGGTTGAAGATTGCAGTTGTGGTTGAGCTTGTACCTGAAGTTCGCTCGCCGCCTATAATATGTTCGACTAATTTCATTATTTTATTCCAAATCTTTTAGGATTTTAGTGAGAGTGCCAAAAGCAAAATCTATGTGTTTTTTCTCAATGATTAATGGTGGTGATAGAGCAATGGTATCGCCTGTTGTGCGGATCAAAAGTCCGGCATCATAAGCTTTTAAGAATGCATCAAATGCGCGTGCCCCTGGTTTACCCGCTCTGGAACTAAGTTCAATACCCGCGATAAAACCCATATTTCTGAGATCTATCACATTGGGTAAGCCTTTTAACGAGTGGACTGCATCCTGCCAGTAATTTCCAAGTTCAGAACCTTCTCTCGCTCGGGTTAATAAACCATCTTCTTCATAGGTATCTAATGTACCAAGTGCGGCAGCACAGGCCATTGGGTTGCCTGAAAAAGTATAACCGTGGAAGAACTCCACCATATTTTCCGGACCCGCCATAAACGCATCGTAGATATAATCTTGAGCAAAAACAGCGCCCATAGGTATAACACCATTGGCCAATGCTTTAGCTGTTGTAATTAAATCAGGTTCAACGTCAAAATAATTAACGGCGAAGGGTTCACCTAACCGTCCAAAACCGGTGATGACTTCATCAAAAATTAATAAGATTCCGTTGTCGGTACAGATTTTTCGTAAGCGTTCTAAATAACCCTTGGGCGGTAATATTACTCCGGCGGATCCTGCAAGTGGTTCAACAATTACTGCAGCGATTGTCGAGGCATCATGTAATTCGATTAGCCGGATTAGATCATCAGCATACTCTGCTCCATGTTCAGGTTGTCCCTTGGAAAAACGGTTAGCTTCTATACCGTGGGTGTGGCGTAAATGATCGACTCCTGTCACCAGATTTCCAAACATTTTGCGATTGACTGACATCCCACCCACTGAAGTGCCACCAAAATTCACACCATGATAGCCTTTTTCCCGGCCAATCAAACGAGTTCTCTGGCCTTCTCCACGAACCCGATGATAGGCAATAGCCATTTTCAATGCGGTTTCAACGGATTCTGAGCCACTGTTGGTAAAAAATACTTTATTAAGATCACCTGGCATCATATTGGACAGTCGAGTGGCTAATTCGAATTGTTTTGGGTGACCCATTTGAAATGCTGGAGAATAATCCAACTCCAATATTTGTTTTTGAATGGCTTCTACGATCCGTGGTCTGTTATGACCGGCATTACAACACCAAAGCCCGGCTATGCCGTCTAAAACTTCACGGCCATCGGCTAACTTGAAGTACATACCATCAGCGCCGGTGATCAGGCGTGGATTTGATTTAAATTGCCGATTGGCAGTAAAGGGCATCCACAGAGCATCAAGATCAGTCGCGCCTTTTAATCCAGGCTGTGTATTCATTATCAGTTTATCCTTCTTTTTCTTATTAGAACCCATCTCTTGTTTAAAACTATCTGGTTAAAAAAGATGCAAGGCTATTTATCAAACATTCAAAGTAGTTAACTCTAAATTCCGAGTGAGGTTAACTAAATTTTTATGCTGTGTTTTTCATTGGGTTGAGCGGGTGCTCCGGCCAAGTGACATAGGGTTGCTTATTGTCTACCTGACGCATCTCAATGCAATCTGGCACTGGACATATATGGGCGCACAGATTGCAGCCAACACATTCATCGTCAATAACGGTAAACTCACGCTTACCGTCCTCTCCAACGCTAAAATCAATTGCCTGATGACTGGTGTCTTCACAGGCTATATGGCAACGTCCGCATTCGATACAGGCTTCGGGATCAATAAAGGCTTTGGTGTCAAAATTCATATTAAGCTCATTCCAATTGACCGTGTTAGGGACAGCTTTACCCCTGAACTCATCAATTGAATGATAGCCCTTTTCATCCATCCAATTGGTTAATCCGTCAATCATGTCATCTACGATGCGGAAACCATATAACATGGCGGCGGTACATACTTGCAGTCCGGCTGCTCCCAGAGCAATAAACTCCGCTGCGTCTCGCCAGGTTTCAATTCCGCCAATAGCCGACATTTTCAAGTCACGAGTTTCAGGATTACGAGCAATTTCTGCCACCATATTAAGAGCGATGGGTTTAACCGCATTGCCACAATAACCGCCATGGCTACCTTTGCCGTCAACAACTGGTGTAGGAGCCATTTGGTCCAAATCCACAGAAACAATTGAATTAACGGTGTTAATTAATGAAACAGCATCTGCTCCACCCTTTTGAGCCGCTTCGGCTGACCATAAGATGTTGGTAATATTAGGCGTTAGTTTGGTAAAAACAGGAATATCGACCACATCTTTAACCCAGCGAGTCACTTTTTCGACCATCTCCGGAACCTGGCCAATGGCTGATCCCATGCCACGCTCACACATGCCATGTGGACAGCCTAAATTTAGCTCAAGACCCTGAACACCGGTTTCAGCGATGGCTATTGCCAGATTTTTCCATGAACTCTCTTCAATAACGGCCATCATCGAACCAATAATCACACGATCAGGCCATTCTTCGCGGATCTGACGAATTTCGTCTAAATTGGTTTGTAGTGGCCGATCAGATATTAACTCGATATTATTGATACCAATAATTTCTTGATTGCCTTTTTTGTGCACGCCGTAACGGCTTGACACATTAACCACCGGGGGATCTTCGCCAAGAGTTTTCCAGACAACGCCACCCCAACCTGCTTCAAAAGCTCGCACCACATTAATGTACTTATCAGTAGGTGGTGCAGAAGCGAGCCAAAAAGGATTAATGCTTTCGATACCCGCAATGGTACATTTTAAATTAGCCATTTAATCCTCCTCCCCTGACTCGCTCGAATTGCCAGATTGGCTTGAATCGTTCGAGTTGCTGCATTGTTTGGATAATTCTCCCTGTTTTAAAAAATAACGATCAATAGCATGGGCGGCCTGCTTACCATCTTCTACCGCTTGAACTGTCAGATCTTCACCTGATGCAATACAATCACCGCCAGCAAACACGCCAGTAATTGAGGTTTGATAATTTTTATTAACGACAACTTTGCCACTTTCAATGTCTAAACCTGGAAAAATACTGTGATCAAACCTTTGACCTATGGCTTTTAGTACCATGTCGGTTGGCAGTTTAAATGTAGTGCCTGTTTTAATCAGTTTGTTATCTTCAAAGCCAGTACATTCAAACTCCATACTCGCCATAGATTCATCGCCTAGAAAAGCTTTGGGGGCAGACCAGAAACGTAAATTAATACCATTTTGACGTGCTAAATCAATCTCCCATTTGGTCGCACTCATTGATTCTTCTCCACGTCGATAAACTAACGTGACATTCTTTGCACCTAAACGTTTGCTTTGAATTGCAGCATCAATAGCAGTATTACCCGCACCAAGAACAATCACCTCATTACCGACTAAAATTGAGGTTATATCATCTGTCTGGCGAAGTTCTTCAATAAATTGAATGGCATCAATAACGCGGTGATCATTTTCACCTTTAATGCCCAGTGAATTGGTTCCACTCAGTCCGACACTAATAAAAACCGCGTCAAAATTATTGCATAACTCATCAAGGGAAAGATTCTCATTTAAACGCTTCTCATATTCAATCTTA
The DNA here is from genome assembly GCA_041556195.1 of Enterobacterales bacterium. Lineage (GTDB taxonomy): Bacteria > Pseudomonadota > Gammaproteobacteria > Enterobacterales > 21-14-all-40-8. The sequence continues at coordinate 3,631 of JBFFIY010000003.1, read as the reverse complement.
ATGCCGCCGACTTGCAATAGAAACTCAACTTCTTTCTGGGCAAAATTATTAACCATTTTATAAGCGGCAAGGCCATATTCGTTGAGGCCGCCGGGTTTGTTTTTGGCCTCGAACACTGTTACATCATGACCAAGCATCGCAGCTCTATGTGCACAGGAAAGACCAGCAGGACCAGCCCCAATCACAGCCATGTGTTTACCACTCAAATTTGCCCGTTGAAAAGGATGAGCATCGTTTCGTTTAAGCAAATGATCAACTGCAAATCGCTGCAAGGCGCCGATTTTAACAGGCTGTTGCTGTGAAACGTTTAGTACACAAGCCTGTTCACATAAAATTTCTGTAGGGCAAGCTCTGGCGCAAGTTCCACCCATTATATTTTGAGAAAGAATTGTTTTAGCAGAGCCGATCAGACTATCAGCCCTGATCTGGTGGATGAACGTTGGTACATCAATTGATGTGGGGCAAGCGTTTATGCAGGGCGCATCATAACAATAAAGACATCGATCAGCCTCCGCTCTCGCTTGAAGCAGATTGAAGGGAGGATGAAGATCATCAAAATTATTGTCAATAGCCTCCTTAGAAAGAGGCCCCTCATGTTTTATATTACATAGGCCAGAGGACATTTTTTTCCCTAATAAGTAGATTCTTTTTCGTTTTATATTTATGAACAATATGCAATCCTGACCATATAGTCAACTTTTTGCGCCAATTGTGTTGAGATGATTGGCATATTCAGGGTTGAGCTTGTTTAACAATCATAGATCAATCCAGGATTAAGGCAATTCAGAAATCCAACGCTCCAGCCGACGAAAGCTGATGGCTTCAGCCAAATGCGTTCTTTCAACCATATCAATGCTCGCCAGATCGGCGATGGTTCGAGCGACTTTGATAATTCGGTAATAGGCTCTTGCAGATAATTTTAAGCGATCAATGGCATTTTCTAAAAATTCGGCGTCCTGTTCAGTAATTTGACAGGATTTTTGTGTCGCCTCAGATGACAGACTGGCATTGTAAACACCACTTCTGGCTAGTTGTGTTTGTCTTGCTTTTTCTACTCTTGCTCGAACTTTGTCGGAAGACTCCGCTTGTATTCCCGTTTTGCTTAATTCACCTCTGGGCAAAGCTGGCACCTCAACATGTAAGTCAATTCTATCGACAAATGGTGCAGAGAGTTTACCCAGATAGCGCCTGATTTGATCAGGAGAGCAACGACAAGCCTTACGAGTGGAACCATAATAACCACATGGACAAGGATTCATCGCAGCTACCAATTGAAATTTTGCTGGGAAATTTTCTTGTCTGGCGGCACGGGAAATGGTGACAGAACCTGATTCCATAGGTTCTCTTAGTACCTCTAATACTTTACGATCAAACTCTGGTAATTCATCTAAAAACAATACACCTTGATGAGCCAGAGAAACTTCTCCCGGTCTTGGATAACTGCCTCCTCCAACTAGAGCCACAGATGATGCAGTGTGATGCGGGCTGCGAAAAGGTCTTTGTCGCCAGTTATATTGATCGAGGGTTTTACCAATTACCGATGCAATAGCTGCCGATTCTAATGCTTCATGGTCAGTCATATTGGGCAAGATACCTGGCAGTCTGGAAGCAAGCATAGTTTTTCCCGTGCCGGGAGGGCCAAGAAAAATAAGATTATGGGATCCTGCCGCAGCTATTTCCAGGGCTCTTTTCGCTTGATGCTGCCCTTTAACATCCGCCAGATCTCCCAATGTTTGCAAATGCTCACTAGCTTGTTCATCCCTTTGTTCTGAGAATTGTTCATGGAGTAGATTAAAATCATCAAGTAAAGTTTGACCACGCAATTGTTCGCTTAAAGTTAGTAAGTGACGGGCAGGAAGAAGCTCCAATCCTTTAACCAGCTGTGCTTCTGCCAGGTTTTGCTCAGGAAGCACCAGCGTTTTGTTGGCTTTTTTGGCGGCAATAGCATGGGGTAAAATACCCTTAATTGGCCTGATTTCACCTGATAAAGCAAGTTCTCCAACAAATTCATAAGCTTCAAGTGGTTTGGCGAGATTTTGCAGTTGATCAGATGCGGCTAAAACGCCAATGGCAATGGGTAAATCAAAACGTCCACCTTCTTTGGGGAGATCTGCTGGAGCGAGGTTAATAGTGATGCGCCTTGGAGGAAATTCAAACTGGGTATTAAGCAGGGCGCTTCTTACCCGATCTTTGCTTTCTCTAACAGCGGCTTCAGGCAAGCCAACAATACTTAACGAGGGTAACCCATTGGAAAGATGGACTTCGACGGTGACTTCCGGGGCGCGTACACCGCAGACTGCACGGGAGTGGATGATAGATAGATTCATTTTAGCCTTCCTTGGCGATTTTGTTATTGTTTAGTTGGTTATATACTCGTTCTACCTCAAGACGCAGGTTTCAGCAAGTCGAGAAGCGTCCATATTCGAGGCTTGAAAGCGCAGCATTAGTTATTCTAAATCAAGCTTTCTTAAAGCTTCCGCATCCTGCTCACGCCCCTTACCTACGTCCTGTAGGCAACAAAGAAGATGGACGCTTATTGCCTTGCCCTCTGGGAACTTAGGTGGAAAGCCAGAACCGTGTTACAACTTTTGAAAAGGACAAGCCATTCTCTTCAAGTTGCGCCTTGTTCTGTCTTCCCACCTAAGTTCTGAAATCCTGCATCTTGAGGTAAAACGGGTATAACGTTTACTCAGCGGATTGCTGACTTTCCATGGCTTTTACAGTTGCTTCTAACTCTTCCAGTTTTTGCCGAGTTCTGGCAAGCACCCGTACCTGAGCATCAAATTCATCTCTTGTAACTACATCGAGCTTACTGAGCCCTGCTTGCAAGATAGAACGAAAATGCTTTTCAGTTTCTTGCTGAAATGCTTTAACTCCTGGTGGTACAGCTTGAGAGAGTTTGCTGGCTAACTCATCAATTGTTTTAGCGTTAATCATCTAATGATTACTCTTTAGTAATAATTAGACTCATTCTAAAACAAACTGGCTCTTCTACCAAGTCTAGTTGGCTGAACGGTTTGTAGGAAAAGCACCATACATTAATAAACAATAAGATTTACAAAAAGAACTTGAGAGGTTAGTTTTCTACAAAACTAATAAATAATAAGCAGACAAGTAATAAACAGACAGTCTATCAATTAAATACTTTTCTGTTATTGCCAGGAAAGCATATATGCAGAAAAAGCAGGACAGGTAATGCTCCAGACATTACTACTGCATACCCTCCATCCATGGAGGTAAGCACTTTTCTGTGATTCAACTGCGGAATTTAGGTTGAAAGCACAATGGTTTTCGAACGCACAACAAAAAAGGGCGGCCAATGGCCACCAACTTTTTTTGATTTCATCCTGAAATCGTTCTGCCCTTAACAACTACAACTGCTTCCTGCAACTTCCATGTTCAATGCAATATCCTTATTGCTTCTTCCGTGAGTGGTACTTTTCCTTAGTAGACTTCCTGCCTACAATGACAAATCCTTTGCCATGTCCTTTCCCTTTCTCTATCCCTATGTCACTTCCTTGCGACAGAGTTAATTCTAGGGCAAAAAAATATTTGAACAATAGGGTGAAAAACTTATTTTATGAGACAGATTAATATGAAAATAAAAATTTTTATATATAACAGTGGGTTA
>JBFFIY010000002.1:0-86702 GCA_041556195.1 Enterobacterales bacterium | reverse complement strand
GGTGCCGAGAAGAGTTATCACTCCGGGAGATGTTTATGATGCAATGGGGGTGGTACTCGCTGAATTGGAGCGAATCCAATACCGGTTAGGGCTCGAGCGATATTTCCCTAAAGCAGATCCAGTAGAAGGAAAAACCCCTGATGATGTTATTTACAATACCGAGTTAGCAAAACGATTGTTACCAGACTTTTCATTAGAGAAGAATTTGTACCAATATGATCGGTTATCGCTAGCAAAAAATACCAATCACATATTTTCTCTTACTGAGCACATTCTCAAACAACTACAATTGTATCGTCGGCACAAAGGAATTCAGGTGCAAGTCAAAGAGGCACAGTTAGAGTATGAACCAAAGTCGCAACATGTTTACTCAAAGATGCTTGAGGCATTAGAAAAAATAAGTCGCTTACGTGTTATGCAAGGTTTAGGTAAATCGGCTGTTTCACGACATCCACTGCGAGAAATAAGCACACAGGAAGTTTTCGATTTAGCGTTGCTTATAGATGATAGTTTAATAAAAATCTATAAGCATGCAGAAATAGATGTTTCGAGCTGGTCTACAGATCCAGTCACCGGGGATCATAGCAATAAAACATTCAAAGATGTTTACCATAACCTGTGGCATATTAACAAACTTTTGGATACTTTGCTCGGTGTGGGAAGTTTTACCCCTGATGAAAGTTTCCAGAAAGTATCAGATATTGCCAAAGAGGTGGATTTTATTATTCAAAAAATTTCTACCAATACCAGGAATTCAGTAAAAGCAGAGGCTGAAACGTTAATTAATCTGAAAGCGCGCGATGTCTTTAAAAAATCGATTCAGGTATTGGAATTGATTTTAGAGGCGCAACGTAGAGCAGGTATGTTTGACGTTAACTATAATACCGTTCTTGAGAGTAATTCAATCAGGTCAATTGATGTATACAATCAGGCAAGAGTTATTGAAGCGGAATTGAATGAGCTTAAAGTATTTTTAGGTATATCCCAAACATTTGAAAAAACAAAGGCGGTTAAAAATAAAGATTCTAACGATATTTACAAGGTTCTAGTTGGGGTTGAGAATAAACTGCATGCTTTATTGCATAAGGAAGTGCAACAGTGAAGTTATCACTTTCAATCAAGTTTGCTTTATTTGCTTTTTTGGTCGCCGGTTTCGGCATTCTTGTGACTTCAATTTTCAGTTACCAGGATGCGTCTGAGCTGCTACAGAAACAAAGTTTGAATCGTCTTGCGGAAGATATTGAGCGTCAAACGATTCGTTTTGGGCAGAATATTGAACGCATTCGAAGTGATGTGCGAGTCATTGGCCGATCAGAATCCGTAACTGGCTATTATCGAGCAATGAAAGGAGGTGGTTATGATGAACTAAGGAACATGACTACTGATCTGTGGAAAGAACGGATCACTATTGATTTGACGGGATTATTACGCCAGCGACCAGAGTATTTACAAGCTCGTTTTATTGGCAGCACCGATAACGGAAGAGAAATTGTTCGGATAGATAGACGCGGGACAGAGTTAATTGCGATACCCGAAAACGAATTACAGCAAAAAGGGCAACGTCTTTACGTTAAAAACACCCTGTTGCTACGACCTTCAGAACAATATTTATCTCCGATTGAATTGAATAGGGAATATGGACAGATAGTATTTCCATTACAACCAGTGGTACGAGTGGCTGCCCCGGTTTATTTTGAAGAAAAAGTGCTGGGAATTATTGTTATAAACGCCAATTTTAATGTATTGGCCAAATTGTTTCGCTCTGCGCCCAATCAGGTGAGCTATTTTATCGCAGATGCCAGGGGTGACTACCTGTTGCATCCTGATCGTGACCGACAATTTTCAATGGCTTTGGGCGGAGAGTCAGGAATGTTGAAGGATTACCCAAACCTGAATCTGTTAGAAAGTGCCAGTAAAAGTTTTCAAACCTATGATTTGCCACATCAAATGAGTAGCTTAATTACCTTCAAACACCATATTGACCCTTTGAGTGCAGATAATTTTTTAATTATGGGGAGCCTGGCTTCCCATGAGCTGATTGAACAGGAAGCCGCTGGTTTTGGTCGGCGCATGTTCATCAGCGTTTTTGTTGTAGTTAGTCTTCTGAGCATTGCAATGGCATTATTATCACATTATTTGCTAGCACCAATTAAAAGCTTGACCAACACAGCCAATAAAATCGCTAAAGGTGATAAAAGTGTTGAGCTAATTACTTCTCAGAGTGGTGACGAGATAGGAAGCTTAACTCGTTCATTCAATACCATGTATACCCACCTGCATGATTCACAGGAAGATTTGAAGGCCCTGGCTGGTAGCCTTGAGAAACAGGTTAAGGATCGCACGATTGAGTTAGAAATTGCATTAGAAAAAGCCGAAGAAAGCGCGAAAATAAAAAGTGAATTTTTAGCGACCATGAGTCATGAAATACGTACTCCTATGAATGGGGTTTTAGGGATGTTAGGTTTATTGCTCAATACAAAGTTAAATGAAGAGCAGTATCAGCGAGCGAAATTAGCCCAAAGTAGCGCTCAATCTTTACTCTCCCTGATCAATGATATTCTTGATTTCACTAAGATAGATTCAGGTAAGTTAGAGTTAGAGTTGTTAGATTTCGACATACGCAGCATGTTGGATGAATTTGCTCAAACAATGGCTTATCAAGCGGAAGAAAAAGATTTAGAACTGGTACTGGATGTCATAAACGTTGACGTGACGCTTGTGCATAGCGACCCTGGCCGGGTGCGTCAAATCCTGACGAACCTGGTTAGTAACGCCATTAAGTTTACTGCAAAAGGAGAGGTGTTAATAAGAGTTGAATTACTGCCTTTTAATGAATTGCAATGGCAACTAAATTGCACAATCACGGATACGGGTATTGGTATACCACAAGATAAGATTGCTGGCTTATTTGACTCTTTTACCCAGGTTGACGCATCAACGACTCGTAAATATGGCGGCTCGGGTTTAGGGTTGGCAATTGTAAAAAAACTTTGTAAATTGATGGGTGGTGATGTTGAAGTCTCTAGCGAACTGGGTAAAGGAAGCTGTTTTAAGTTAAATATATTACTGGACAAAAGTGAACTGTCTCAGCAGGTTCTACCTAAAGTAAAAACACATTTACTTAACCTGCTTATTGTCGATGATAATGCTACCAACCGAGCTGTGTTGTCCGGTCAATTGGAGCACTGGGGAGCGAGTGTGACCGAAGCTAATGATGGGGCTCAGGCTTTAAGGGTTTGTGAAGAACATCAACGGGATGCTAGCAAGCCATTTTTTGATATCGCTTTTCTTGATATGCAAATGCCTGGCATGGATGGTGCGACACTCGGTAAAAAACTTAAGGCCGATACGCGCTTTCAAGGGATGAAACTTGTCATGATGACCTCAACGGTTGGTCGAGGGGACGCTAGTTTTTTTGCTGAGCAAGGGTTTCATGCCTACTTAACCAAACCTGTGACAACCTCTGATTTATTTGATGCCCTGGCTGTTGTCGCTGATGATGGCGAAGCGCTGGCACAAGCAAACCCACTTGTTACCCACCATTATTTACAAGCGCTAAAAGATGAAGAAGATAGTGAATCAGAAGTGGATTACCAAGGGTGCAAATGGCCTGAATCAACTCGTATTTTGCTGGTAGAGGATAATCATGTTAATCAGGAAGTTGCAAAAGGAATTATGCATGGGTTTGGTTTGACTGCTGATGTGGCTGACAATGGCGTGGAAGCCATTTCTTTATTGCAGGCATCACCAGAGAGGGAGCCTTATAACCTGATATTGATGGATTGTCAGATGCCAAAAATGGATGGTTATGAGGCAACTGGACAAATTCGAGCCGGCAAAGCCGGCAAGCGTTATCAATCAATTGCTATAGTTGCAATGACTGCTAATGCAATGAAAGGTGACAGGAGCAAATGCCTTGCAGCAGGTATGAGCGATTATTTGTCTAAACCAGTTGAACCTGAACTTCTCCTGGATAAACTCCAGCTTTGGTTAATGCCATCTTCTGCATCAAGAAAAAAGATTGTTGAAAATGAGCGGACTGAAAAAGTTCAGGTACAGCAAACGGACTCAGGAAAAATAGTGGTATGGGATAAGCCAGCGTTACTTCACAGGGTATTAAATAAAGAGAAATTACTAAACTCGCTAATTAGCTCATTTAGGACTGAAATGCCCGTGCGACTTAAAGAGATAGAGCTGTGTGAAGATTTAAAACAGATAAGCCATCTGGCTCATAGTATTAAAGGCGTTGCAGCCAATTTAAGTGGTTTGGCTTTACAGCAAAAATCGGCAGAATTGGAAGCTGCCGCAAAAGCTGGAAAACATGAGCAATGCCAGCAGTTAATTCCTGAATTATTACAAGCCTATCAGGATTTGACAGAAGCATTTGATGTGTAAAACCTGAGAGCAACTCTGGTTAGTTTGAGATAGCTCTCCACTTTTTTCAAAAAACTACTGAGTTTCCTTCTTAAATGCCTGATGTAGGCTTCGCTGCATTTTATCCGGCGCAGGCTGGTAATGGGAAAATTCCATGCAATAGGTTCCTTCGCCACCTGTTTCAGAATTTAATCGAGTCTGGTAGTCATTCATTTCACTTAATGGAACCTGGCAATCCACTTCAACCCGATTGTTGTTCAAAGTAGAGGAGCCGGTAATGAGACCACGCATGGTTGAAATGTTCGCATTAATAACGCCAGTATTAATGTCTGGAATATTAATCTGTATGTTAACTACAGGCTCAAGCACAATGGGATGTGCTTTTTCGATGGCATTAATAAAGGCTTTTTTACCAGCCATAACAAAAGCAATTTCTTTCGAGTCAACAGCATGAAATTTTCCTCCGTGAACTGTCACGCGAATGTCCTGTAGCGGGTAACCAGCATACACCCCGGAATCAATGGCATGATGCACTCCTTTTTCCAGGGCAGGAATAAACTGTGATGGAATGACTCCGCCCACTATCTTATTCACAAATTCAATACCTGAACCGCGTTGCAAAGGCTCAACTCGTAACAAGACTTCGCCAAATTGACCTGCCCCACCACTTTGTTTTTTGTGGCGATGATGACCCTCTGCTGATTGGGTAATTGTTTCAGCGTAGGCAATGCTGGGCAGACTGGTTTTTACGTCTAATTGATACTGAGATTTCATTTTGTCCATGACTGTACGTAAATGCAGCTCACTACTTCCCCGTAAAATGGTTTCATCAACATTCGCTCTATGTTCAATATGTAATCCCGGATCCTCTGCGATTAATTTAGCCAGTGCTTCAGACAACTTCTGCTCATCCCCCTGGCGTGTGGTGCTAATGGCAAGCCCATGCATAGGCGGCAAGAAGTTCATTTGTTTCAAATGGAACAGATCTTCATCATGATGATCATGTAATACGGCGTCATAATAAACTTCATCAACCTTAGCCACAGCACCTATATCACCCGAAATGCCTTCAGACAGTTCTTTGGGATGTTTACCCTGAAGCTTTAACAGATGACCAACTTTAAAGGCTTTGCGGCCTTCACCAATGTACAAATGGGTATTATTTTGTATGGTTCCCTGATGGATGCGGAATAACCCCAGGCGACCATAGTAAGGGTTGATGATCACTTTAAAAACGTGGGCCAGCACATGGTCATCTTTTTTCTGACTAATATGAACCGCTTTGTCTTCCAGCCCTTTAAGGAATATAGGCGGATTGCCTTCAAACGGGTTAGGCATTAACTCTTCAAAAATCTTTAGCAACAAATCAATACCAGCGCCGGTACGGGTTGACACAAAACAGATGGGCACAAGGCGCCCCTCTCTTAATACCTGTTCAAACGCTTTATGAAGCTGCTTTGGTGAGAGAGATTGTTCTTGTTCCAGATAGGTTTCCATCAACTCATCATCAACTTCAACCACCTGATCAATTAATGCGTCATGAGCCTCGGTTACAGAAGAAAAATCCGTAACCTGATCAGAGGGAGAAAAATAACAATCCACTACCTTCCGGCCCTGCTCAGCAGGCAGGTTTAAAGGCAAACATGCCTTACCAAAGGCCGATTGCACCTGCTCAAAAAGAGTTGATAGATTTGTATCAGCGATATCAATTTTATTGATAATAATTAGCCGACATAAATTACGTTTGGCAGCTGCATCCATTATTCTACGAGAGATCAGCTCAACCCCGGTTTGGGCATTCATCACAACGGCAGCAGTTTCAACTGCAGGTAATACTGCAATGGAACGATTGTAAAAATCGGGATAACCGGGTGAATCGATTAAATTAACGTGAGCGCCTGCATGATCAAAACTACATACACTGCAGTCGGTAGAATGTTGTAATTGAATTTCATTTTTATCAAAGTCGCAAACAGTATTACCTTTTTCGATACTACCTTGATGGGTTATTTCCCCTGAAGCTGCTAAAAGCGCTTCAGTAAGAGTTGTTTTGCCACTACCTGCGTGTCCAAGAATGGCAATATTGCGGATGTTTTCTGTTTGATACCAGACCATAAATATTCATCCCCTAAGAAGAGTTCCCTAAGACTGCAAGACAAAGGATTAAATCGGATTTATTTATTGAGTATAGACAGTAAAAACAGAGCCTGTATTGATGTACCTCAATAATTACGGTCTATTTATGAAGATCCATTTTAATTAACCCCAGCTCGGGATAATAATAATAAAAATACTATAAAATATGAGTAAGTTATAACTACTGATTAACTATAATAGTTTTATCACAGGGTTAAAAAATAGTTGTGCTGGGTGGCTGATTTTATCCCGAGCTCAGGTTAATTAAGATTTCTAATCCAGGGAGAGAGCTAATGGACTTGCAAAGTTGGCTATTAATGACTGCTACCAGGCGGTACTTTGCTAACTCAATGTTGCTGAAACCAGGGCAGTTTGAATACCCGGAAGCTGTTCCTGAACATGCCATTCCACTTTATATTCATATACCTTTTTGCGAATCTCTTTGCCCATTTTGTTCTTTTCATCGTATAAAAATCAATACCAGCCTGGCAACAAACTATTTTCAAACATTGTCCACAGAGGTGGATCGTTTACATAACCTTGGCTTCAGGTTTAATCAAGTTTATGTGGGTGGTGGTACGCCGACAACAATGCCAAACGAATTGGTTGCTCTGTTGGGTAAAGTTAGTACCTGTTGGCCGATTACAGACATAACAGTGGAAACAAATCCGAATCATCTGGTTGGTGAAATCCTGGAGCCACTCAAGGCTGTGGGAGTGACACGTTTGAGTGTCGGAGTGCAATCATTGCAAGATGAAACCCTGATGCGAATTGGCCGATATGATGCGTATGGGAGCCGAGATAACATCATACAGAAACTGGCAAATACTCAGGGACAATTTGAAACTTTCAACATCGATATGATTTTCAACCTGCCGCAACAAAGTGAAAATGAAATTATAAGTGATATCGCAGAATTAAAAGGTTTGGCGGTAGATCAAATTAGTTATTATCCCTTAATGCCGGCACTAGCAAACAGTCATAACCAAACCGATGACTTCACAGAGATCAGCTTCAGGCATGAAAAATATTTATACGATTTGATTGTCGAGCAATTATCACCGGATTTTCATATGGGTTCGGCTTGGTGTTTTAATAGAAAAAAACAGCTGGGAGATGAATATATTGTTTCCTCTGATCAATACCTGGGAATAGGTAGTGGTTCTTTTAGCCTGTTGGGTAATCACTTATATGCCACAACTTTTAACATTTCCCGGTATATCCGCCAGATAAATAAAGCGGGAGCTCCCTGGCATGCTCGGCAGGTATTGTCGGGTTGGCAATTACGGCAATATACTTTACTGACAAGATTGTTTGGTTTAACTATGCCAGTTGATACGCCGGGAATGCCACAACTTAGTTTGAAAGCTATGGTGTGGAATGGCGCGATCGAAAAGGAGCATGGTCTCTATCAATTAACAAAAAAAGGACGTTACTACTGGCTTATAATGATGCGTGAATTTTTTATGGGCGTTAATCGTTACCGTAGGCAGTTACGAGAGCATAACTAACATCAACACAGGTTATTTAATCTGAACTATTATTCTCCGGTTCAGGAGATTCTGTTGGTGAAATAGGTGACTCTATTGGTGAGACAGCTGGTTCTTGTTGATTTTCTTTATTTAGCAAAAGCTCTTGTTCAGTAGCTGAGGCTTTATCTGTTAATGTTTTAACCTGAGCTTTGAGTTGCCTATTTAATTTAAGTAACCAACCAGCTCTTTTCTCGGTTTCAGTTACTTTCTTTTCGGCTTCCGTTATTTTCTTTTCAGCTTCATCAAGTTTTACTGTTAACTGAGCAGCCAATTCACCTGCTTGTGTTGCTTTCGCCTCTGCTTGCAGGGCTTTTTTATTAGCTTGTTCAAGTTGAAGTTGAAACTGGACTTGAGATTGCTGCACTTTTTGCAGCGCAGTCTGAGTTTTTGTTTCTGTTAGCCGGGCTGTATTTGTTTGTGCGACCTTAATAGTCTTATCAATATACCAATAGCCAAAACCGGAAAAAATGCTTATTAGCACTAAAACAACGAACACGCTTTTTATATAATAGCGAACATAGCTTTGTGAAGCGCCACAGATGTAGCAAGTTTGTAGATCGCGCTCAATTTCCCTTTTACAGCCTAAGCAGCGATTTGCCATGTGAATTATCCTACGTAGATATTGATTAACTGGAAGAATAGCATGCCAGGCTGGTTCAAGAAAAAAATAACAGGCTGTTAACCAGTAATCGGGTAGAGAGCGTAATAGAAAGGCTTGTTCCTGTTAATTTCTATTTTTACAACAATAATTGAAAATAGTATTAATTATCAAACGGTTAGAAGGTTTTAGTTGCAAGGATGTCAGGCTGTGCATTACCAGCTTATTACGAAGCATAGCAAGTTGTTAACCTATTCTCTATACTCATCTGAAGAGCCCTTCATTAGTTATTGGAAACCCATCAGTAAATGACCTCGACAACACAAGATAACAAAATCAGACGGTCTAAAAAACCCAGTACAAAACGAATTGGTCGACGTTATCGCGCTAACCGATTAGATAATGATTATGACGCAATCGTTATCGGTTCGGGTATTGGTGGTTTAACCGCTGCAACCGGGCTTGCCAAAATGGGCAAGAAAATATTGGTGCTGGAACAACATTATACCGCAGGTGGTTTTACCCACACCTACTCACGTGAAGGTTACGAATGGGATGTTGGTGTTCATTATATTGGCGATGTGGGTTACCCAACCACCAGCCGTAAACTTTTCGATTTTGTTAGTGACCGAAAACTTCAATGGGCGGCAATGGATAATGTTTATGACCGTATTTTTATTGGAGATCAGTCCTTCGATCTGGTGGCGGGTAAACAAGCATTTGCCAACGAATTAAAGCGGAATTTCCCCAATGAACATACAGCTATAGATCAATACTTAAAAATAGTTAAAAAAGTCAACCGTGGCATGCAGTGGTTTACCTTAAGCAAACTATTCGGTTCCTGGCAACAAAAGTTGTTTGCACCTCTGTTAAAGCGTTTAATCCCGGAATATTTTAACAAAACGACTTACCAGGCTTTGCGTGGTATAACAGAAAATGAAAAACTGATTGCCGTATTAACCGGCCAATGGGGTGATGGTGGAGTCCCGCCCAAAAAAGGCAGTTTTTTGATTCATTGTTTAATTGTAAAACACTACCTCAATGGCGGTTACTATCCTGTGGGTGGCTCCTCAAAAATGGCGGAAGCGATAATACCGCAAATTCAAGCCAGCGGCGGAGAAGTATTTACCTACGCTCAAGTCAATGAAATTTTAGTCAAAAATAATCGTGCAATTGGCGTAAAAATGGCAGACGGTACAGAAATTCTTGCGCCATTGATTATCAGTAATGCCGGAGTATTTAATACTTTCCAAAAGCTCCTGCCAAAGGATATTGCTGTTAAATATCATTATGATAAAAAATTAGAAACGGTAAAACCATCCTGCACAAATGTCGGTTTATTTATTGGTTTAAAGGAAGACGCCAAATCGTTAGGCTTACCTAAAACTAATTTTTGGATATACCCCGATGAACATCACGATGAAAACTGTGAAGCGTTCTTCAAAGACCATACCAAACCATTTCCCACTGTTTATATTTCATTTCCGTCTGCGAAAGATCCCAGTTTTAGTTCCCATTATCCTGGCCGTGCAACAATAGAAATAATCGCGCCGGCAAATTATGAAATCTTCGCAAAATGGAAAGATACCACCTGGGGAAAACGCGGCGACGACTATGAAGCATTCTGTGACTATTTTAGTGAGCGAATGCTGCAAGCCTTGTATGAAAAATTACCGCAACTAAAGGGAAAAATTGATTATTACGAAACAGCAACCCCCCTTTCAACTAAATTTTTCTGCGCCTATGACAAAGGAGAAATTTACGGATTAGAACATGATCCCAGGCGTTTTGAGCAAAGTTGGTTAAAACCCAAAACTCAAATCCCCGGCCTCTGGTTAACAGGCCAGGACGTTCTTTCATGCGGTGTTGCTGGAGCTATGATTGCAGGCTTTTTAACCGCCGTGCAAATTTTAGGATGGCGCAAAGGTTTTCAACTCGCAAAAATTGCATTGGCTAACAGAGCAGAACCAGAGGAAGGCTGGGTTGTTTCTTCTGAAGAAAAGTAAGTATTTAACCCGAACTCAGGTTAGTTAACCTGAGCTCGGGATAAGAATAGTCAAAATTCTATTAACTATTCAGATGCTCATCTATTGCCTCACTGGCAAATTCGCCAGCTTTTCTCAGAACCATTTTGCTCAGTTTTATGCAAACCATCATTTCATCACGAGAAACGTCGGCTGATCTGGCTGTTTCTATAGCCTGTATTATTGATGGCGTACAATTACTGGCCACTGCAGCCCCTAGTTTAATCAGTGCACTTATGCGGCTTCCCGCCTTATCAGAGACATCAACGTTGGTTCTGGAAATATCCATTAATTCATAGGCTTTGCGTTGCATCATTTCATCGGCATGGCTTATGCTTCCTGTTGCATCAATAACAGCCATTTTAACTTCGTCTAAACTCGCACCAACCTCCAGAACCCTTCTGAAATGATAATCGCAACAACGCTGACAACCGGCAGAGACTGCGGTGCCAACGGCTATTAGTTCTTTATCTTTTTGGGTCAAAATTTCAATACTCATGATTAGCTCCTCGAACCTGGGATCCTCAGTGAAATCCAGATATAAATATTTAAGGGTTTTTAAACAAAAATTGGTCTGGTTATGACTTCACACACTCACGATTAATGAAGGCAGGGCCTGAACATTATCAGTGAGCTTTACTTAAACATCATTATTTAACATGCAGAGCATGATCACATCCAAACAAATAATGGCAAATTGGAATAATGTCATGGAATGTGCAAGACAATGTAAAAAAAACAATGATGAACAAAAGCGATAAGATAATAGATCTGTGGTATTTATCAATGGATTGACTAATAGTGTTCATTATCGATCTCCATGAGTTAACTAGTAAGAGAAAGTAGAAGCAATAAACCTGGTTTTTAGCCTTGCAAGCAAGCAGAGAGACTTTTAATCTCTTGATTTGGTAACTATTCAGCTTACCCCTAAAATGAGCCATCTCATCGTTCAAAAACGGTCAAATAATCGAGTATACTCACATTTTTTGCCTCGATCTGACTCATTTTAGAGGCAACCTGAACAGTTACAGGTACATGTAACAACTCGCTGAGTAGTTACTTGATTTGTAACTATTCAGCGAGTTGCAAATGCAAACAGTTACATTGATTTTAATCAAAAAATACGAAAAGACCTACTACTGCTTTGATGGCGACGGGCACGGCGTTTCTTGATCCTTGCATATAATTCATGGCGTTTATCCGCTAACCAGTCCTGTTTTGTCACATCTTTATCAATATTGCGGGATTGCTCGCTTTCTCTATAAGTACAAAAGTCTTGAAATGCTTCAATATCATCGGTTAAGGACTCAGCTACCAGCTCGATCATAATAGCATCGTCTAAAAAGCCTAATACGGGAATGTGATCAGGTACTAAATCTTCAGTGTTACTAAAATAGGCTAACGCAGCCAATATATCTGTGCGATCTTGTGCTGGAAGTTGCCAATCGGCATCCTCAACCATCTCAACCAATGCTTCTAACTTATGCAACCTCGTCTGGATAAAACTCGGTACAGTTCCCTTTACCTCAAAACTCAATTTTCTTGCATTATCCAAAATAGTAGCTTCAGATAAATTTTCAGCGTTGGCCTGAGCTTTTTGCATTATTTCTCGAAAATACTCTAAATCACTGTCTTTTAGTTCGAAAGTCACTGTAAGTGTCATGATTTTCACCTTCTTTTTTCAAAAAGCTATAATCCTGGATTTCTCAGTTGAGCGCCAAGGGCTTGCGCAGACTTTCGTGATTCAACTGATGAATTTAGGATCATGGTATTACAAGTATAGGAAAATAAATTGAATAAGGCTCTGATATATATTGGTTAAAGTTAAAAAAATGGATGTAATTTCGTTCCCTTTATTCAAAATTTTGTAGCAAAGCAGGGTTTAGTCTTTCCAAAATACGGCCCCATTTCCATTTTTAGCTGCAATATCATCAGGATTACGCAAATTACATGATTTTATTGACAAGCAACCACATCCTATACAGCTATCTAATTGATCTCTAAGCTTCACCAAATTATCAATCCGGGATTGTAATTGTGCTCGCCAACGTAATGACATTTGTTTCCATTGTTCCGTTGAAGGAGACTTTTGTCTGGGTAACTGTTGAAAAACTTCGGCGATTTCTTTGAGTGAGATACCCAGTCGTTGTGCCGTTTTTATGATCGCGATGCGGCGTAACACATTGCCATGATAGCGTCTTTGGTTGCCAGAATTACGTTCGCTCCATATGAGAGCCTTGTTTTCATAAAAATGCAGTGTTTGTACACTTACCCCTGTCCGTTTAGCCACTTGACCTACGCTTAACCCGGTGGGCGTCTTTGATTTCAAACGCATAAAAAAATCCTTGACCTATAGTTAACTATAAGTTTTACACTAGTTTAAATTCTTAATCAATATAGGAAAAAAATAATGAATCTTCCAAAACTCAATGGCATTGATCACATTCATCTGTATGTAGCCAATAAGCAACGAGCCGCAGATTGGTATAACGCTGTGTTAGGCTTTAATGTGGTTGAATCACTAAAGCTATGGAATAAAGAAAACGGACCGCTGACTATAGAAGATGAGCTTGGAATAATTCACCTGGCACTTTTTACCCGAAAAGAGCAACAGCCATCTACAGCAATCGCATTTAAAGCAACAGGAGAAGAGTTCCTTAACTGGAAAAAACATTTAACTGAACAAAAATTAACCTTAAGAATAGCTAATCACCAGGTAGCATGGTCGCTCTACTTTAAAGATCCAGATAATAATATGCATGAAATCACTACTTATGACTATCAAATGGTCGCCAATCAGATTGAAAATGAAATAACACGCCCGATTTTATAGTAACCAAAATTATGGTAATAAACAGGGGATACGGATAGACTTGTCACCAAAGAAATGATGATGAACCTGGTTGACATGAGTAGAAAAATTGAATTATTGGCACCAGGCGGTGATTTAGAGGCTATTAAAGCTGCGATAGTGGCTGGAGCTAATGCCGTCTATTGTGGTTTAGATACATTCAATGCTCGAAACCGTGCATCCAACCTTTCATTTGATGAACTGGCAGGTGTCATACGACTTGCTCATCAATACAGCTGTCAGGTCTTCCTGACGATTAATGTGGTTATTTTAGAACAGGAAATCAAAGGACTGGTAAAACTGCTTAATCAACTCGTTAATATTAAAGTTGATGGGATTATCGTTCAAGACTTAGGTGTCTTTAGCCTGGTTAAGCAGTATTTTCCAAGCATTGAGATCCATGCATCGACCCAGCTAACAACCCTTAACGAAGGACAGATCCTGTTCCTTAATAAAATAGGCGCATCAAGGGTTAACTTATCACGAGAACTCAATCTTGACGAAATCAAAGCCTTAACCACAGTAGCGCATAAGCAAAATGTTCTGACAGAAGTCTTTGTCCATGGCTCTTTATGTATTGCTTATTCGGGCCAATGTTATTCCAGTTCCGTTAGTGTGGGAAACTCCGGTAATCGGGGACGATGCAGTCAAGCGTGCCGTGATGAGTATGAAATTACAGAAGTGGGCAACAAGTTTCCACTCAACTTAAAAGATAACTCCGCCTATTTTGATTTACCTGAACTAGTTGAAGCCGGTGTTGACTCGTTAAAAATTGAAGGTCGCATCAAAGGGGCTCATTATGTTTATACCGTTGTTGATAGCTGGCGTAACCAGATCAATCAATTTGTCGAAACAGGAAAACTATTAGACGACGACTCAAACCTTCATAAGGTATTTAATCGTGACTTTACTAACTCTTTTTTAAAAGGCAACCTCACCAAATCGATGTTTATCGACAATCCGAGAGATCACAGTGTTAAGCACGCCGTCGAAAAAAGTAATGCCATATCGGTTGTACAAATTCAAGAAGTGAAACAAACACTTTATGCGGACAGGAACGAGTTAGGAGAAACTCTTAAAGAAAAAATTAAGCTTCTTAATATCGATAAACAGACATTAATATTCGAGTTTTGCGGCAAACAAAACCAACCGCTAAAAGTAAAAATTAAAACTCAAAACAATACATTTGAAGCCCAGACCCACATACTTGAAACACAAGCAAATTTAACGGCTTCTGACAAATCAATTCTTGATCAAGATGCACTCGAAAAACGTTTTAAAAGTTTTAACAATGCAAACTATATAATTGAAAAATTTGACTTTGAAAAACTTGAATCTAACTTAAGTATTCCATTTAAAGAATTGACCCGGCTTAAAAATAAAGTTGCTTATCTACTCAATGATTCAATTGAAATTATTGCTCCTGTAGAAGTAGTCCCGCTAACAAAACATGCAAAAATAAACGCTAAACCTAAGTTGTCAATATTGATCAGCGATGAAAAAGATTTAAATATTTGTGATGTCACCCAGGCTGATGTTTATTTTAAATTACCGGAGAGTTTCAAAAAAGGATGTACCAGGTTCATTGAACTGTTACAGAATAATCCGAGATTAATACCCTGGTTTCCCGCCATATTAATTGGTAAAGACTATATAGAAGCGGTAAAAATTCTCGAACAGGTACAAC
Organism: Enterobacterales bacterium; assembly: GCA_041556195.1. Lineage (GTDB taxonomy): Bacteria > Pseudomonadota > Gammaproteobacteria > Enterobacterales > 21-14-all-40-8. The sequence continues at coordinate 71,500 of JBFFIY010000002.1, read as the reverse complement.
CCACACGAATTGTTAGCAACAATACTGGCATAGCCTACAAAGCGTTTGAAATGGGTATTGATTGGATAGCTGGCCCACTTCTAAATACCACCAATTCATACGCACTGTTAACCCTGAAACAAGCGTTAAATTGTTCCGGCGCGTTTATTTCTAATGAAATTAATCGCATGCAAATAAAAAACATTAAACGACCTGAAAATTTCAAGTTGTTGTACAGTATCTACCACCCCATTCTAATGATGATCAGCCGACAATGTTTTTTCCAACAAACGGTGGGTTGCAAAAAACCCAGCATCGAAGATGGCTGTATGCTTAAATGTCAAAAAGCGACCACCATTACCAATGTTAAAGGCGTATCCTTTGCCATTGACAAGCAAAAAGGGGGCTATCCGAGTATTTACAATGATGAGCAATTTCTAAATCTTGATATTGTGGATGAATTGTCAGACTTGTTTGATGAATTTTTTATCGACTTGACCAACATCGGCGCGGGTTCAAAAGTCGAGCAAGATAAAGTTCAACTGATCCGGTATTTTGAAAATATTCTGAGTGGTGTTGATCATTCCAAAGACAAACTTAGAAACATGATCACCGAATCAACCAATGCTCAGTACAGTCAAGGATTATAGCTAACTCGGGATAATTAAATGCCACATCCAATCCTGTATTCACTACAACACTGCCCTTATGCCATGCGTGCAAGAATGGGCATATTACTGGCAAAGCAACCCGTTATGTTGCGTGCTATTGTGTTGAAGAATAAGCCGCCTGAAATGTTAGAAGCATCCCCCAAAGGCACAGTACCGGTTTTAGTCTTAGATAAAAATCTGGTTATTGATGAAAGTCTGGATATTATGCTCTGGGCACTGCGCCAAAGTGATCCCGATAACTTACTTTACAATGATCAACCAGAACGTTTTTCTACCATGTTAACCCTGATAAAAAAATATGATAATGAGTTCAAAGATTACCTGGAAAAATACAAATGTGCCAAACGTTATCATGAAAAATCCAAAATTGATTATCGCCAACAATGTGAATCATTTATTGTTGATTTAGAAGCACGCCTGACCGCACACGATTTTTTAATGGGCGCTAAGCCAAGCTTAGTTGATTACGCTATCCTACCGTTTATTCGCCAGTTTGCTCGCGTTGATCGCAAGTGGTACGTACAAGCGCCCTACCCTGAACTACAACGTTGGCTTAAGGCACAGCTTCAATCCCGACTATTCTCAAAAGCGATGACTAAATTCCCGCTGTGGTTAGATAACCATGAGGAGTTTTTATTTGGATAACCAGTTTACTATTGGTTGCATTACCAGGTTATTGCGGATTACGTTACCAGGTTATTATGGATCGCATTACCAGTTTGTTAATCATTTAGACTGAAGAGCGGGTGGAATGGAGTGATAAGGCCAGGAGCTGATTTACCTGAGGCGCTAATTATTGCAGATACATTGTGTATATCACTGCAAACAGTCAAGGATCATAACTACCGCATATTTAAAAAATTTGGAGTATCCAACAGAGTTGAGGTTTCAAATTTATTAAACCATTGCTGAAAAGCACAAAAATCCCAATATTGAGCCAATTAATTAACAAGTACAACATACCAACAGTTCTAACTTGTTGAAATTTAGCTATTTAATGTAATTAGATGACCTGTCTTATCCAGAGTTGAGGTTAGTTATTCAAATAAAAAATTGGTGCCAATACTTCCAAATAATGGAAGTTTCTGGAATATTTTATACAAATAGGTATGAAATAGCCATATGACACCATTAGTAAAAAATATTATTGACCATGGCAGGGCTAATCATGTCTTAAACGAGAGGCAATTAGCACGCCTGCTTGGAGGCAGTGACAAACGACGTTATGGTCAAGTGAATCGCGCAATTAAAGCGGGTGAGTTGGTCAGGGTTAAGCGCGGGATCTATGTGCTGGCCAACCAACTACGTAATGACTCGGTTCACCCTTTTGCTTTGGCACAGCATTTACTGCCTGGTAGTTATGTTTCTGCTGAATCTGCGCTAAGTTTCCATGGTTGGATCCCAGAGGCTGTTAGAAGCGTTTTAAGTATTACCTCAAAAAATAAATCACTAAGCTATGAACATGAGCTTTTGGGAAAGTTTGAATTTAGACGCATGACGGTTAAACCTGGATATTTTCTTCAATTGGTCGCCAGGCATAAATTACAAAACCAGATCGCTTTGATTGCAGATCCAGTGCGTGCTCTTATGGATCTTGTTCATTTGCGTAAAACCCCGTGGCAAGGGCTCGATTATTTAATTGATGGCTTGCGCATTGATGAACAAGCTATTAAAGCTATCCCTTCACTAAGCTTCACCAAACTTTGTGATGTGTATAAAGGAAAACGTGAAAGATTGTTTCTTGAAGAATTAACAAGGTCATTAGGACTATGATTGAATTAATAAAAAAACGATTAGATGACTATAAAGTCAGCGGCGCGATTGAACAAGAAAATGCGCTCAAGGAAATCGTTCAAGAAATTATGTTGTTTTCATTGTGGCAATCCGACTTTTTTGAAGTAGCAGCATTTCAAGACGGAACCAGCTTGCGAATTCTACATAATTTACATCGTTTTTCTGAAGATATGGATTTTATATTACAACAACCTGATCCGACATTTTCCTGGCAACCCTATTTAGAAAACATGGTTGAAACTTGTAGAGAATTTGGTATTGAACCGGAAGCCCTGGATAAGGCACGTATGGATCAAAGAGTAAAAAAGGCTTTGATCAAAGACTCCTCTATTGCCAATCAATTAAACTTGAGTTTTATGGATAACCGCAATGGTCGCAAGCTGAAGATCAAGTTAGAAATTGACCGTGATCCAGCCGCTGGTTCTGATTTTGAATACACATATTTAGATTTCCCGGTGGATTTTGAAGTTTGCCATCAGGACATTGCTAGTAACTTTGCATTAAAAACACATACTTTATTATGTAGGCCCTATCTAAAAGGTCGTGATTGGTATGATTTTAGTTGGTATATTGCTCAAAAAGCCACGCCCAATTTATTATTACTGCAAAATGCACTTTTTCAATATGGCCCATGGCAAGATCAGAAATTAGACATTGACAGAGAATGGGTGGTGAAAGCTTTAGGTGAAAAGATTGCTTTGATTAACTGGCAAGAAGCCGCTACTGATGTTGAACGGTTTTTGAAAGTTATAGAACAGAAAAGCCTTAAACTTTGGAGTGAAAGATTTTTTATGAATAAATTAAATAATCTTCTACAGAACTGAAATTAAATAGTGAGGTTAGATAGTGAGGTTAGATAGTGAGGTTAAATAGTGGAGAAGTTAGTTAAAAATGCCTATTGAAATACATCAATATTTATCCCTTCAATTTCACAAACTTTAGAAATAGTCGGGTAATTAGCTAATCTTTTAAGATAGGTTTTTAAATTAGGAAATGTCAAAGGTGATTTTTCAATTTTCAAGGACCACTCTGCCAGCATAAACAGGAAAAAATCACAGGCCGTTATATTATCTCCTAAAAGATATTGTTTGCCTTCTAATTGTTTATCGAGAATGGAAAGAGCCTCAGCAATGCGTTCTTCTTGAGCTGTTTTAATAGCAGGAATTGATTCCTCAGAAGTGGTATGTTTTTGAGGGTAATAATAAATCAATAGCTCAGCTTGTAGCGTGTTATTTAAGAAAGCCAGCCATTGATAAAAATGTGCTCTATCCTGACTACCAATGGCTGGTATTAGCCTTTTATTCTGGTTTTGTTCGCAAAGATAAATACAAATAGCAGAGCTTTCAAACATAACCAGAGAGCCATCAATAAGTGTGGGAATTCGTCCAGCAGGATTAAGTGTTAAATATTCTTCTGATTTTTGGGCGTTGGATGTTCGATCAACGAGCACAAGCTCATGCTCCAAATTCATCTCATGTAATAAAAAATGGGGGGCTAAGCTGGCGTTGTTGGGGTAATAGTAAAGTTTATACAATTAAAATTCCTGTTACATCGAGCTTAGATTAAATTTAGCTTAAGGTATCATGGGTATATAAGATTAGGCTATGTTTTTATTTGATGGTAACTGCTTGTTATTTAACTAATTTTATATTCAGATCACATTCAAAACCATAATTTTATATAACATCACTTGGTATTTAGGGTCTTTTTGTTAAATACTGTAGACAAAATTATTTTAATCATGAATAAGGCTGGGTTTAATGCCGCAGGGAAATGAGAACAAGAACAAGAACAAGAACAAGAACAAGAACAAGAACAAGACATGCAGTCAAACCAGGATAAATGGGAGAGTAACTATTCAGGGAGTAACTATTCAGCGGGTAATCGATAGAGCTGAATAGTTACTATGGGGTTAGCATTCAAAATACTTGCTTGTAACAAAAAGGAGGCATTGGCTGATGCTGCCTTTTTGCTTTGTTGGGTTAGAGATCGAATAACGTTTCCCACCAGTTTTTAAGATCTTGCAGCAGGTTATCAACCTTTGGTGCTGGTATGGTTTGATTGTCTGATTTACTGGTTGGATTTTCAGATGTTTTATCGATATCGGTCGTTTCAAGAATTTCACCGCAATCTGGAAATGGTTCACAGGTGGCTACAGAAGGAGGGTCTGTTTGTAAATTTTTTTGATTCATATAAGATGAAGCCTTAATTGGTGCCGATAAGGTGCTAATAATAAATGTGGCTAATAATGCTTTTTTGATTAACATGATATTTCTCCGGTTATAAAGTGCTGCAGCATGCAGCCTTGCTACGTTAAACGGATCTACAGTGTGGCGCAAAAGTAATTGGAAACCGTATGGAAGAAGAGTTAGATACAGCTGAAAAACAAGTACCTGGCGGTACGGCCGTCAGCTGTGGCTCTGACTCCGGGAAAACACACCCCATTAGCCTTCAGTTTGAACAATGCTCGTATCATATTGCCAGTCAAAAACTAAGCCGGGATAAAATCTGTGTCGATGTGCCCCAGCTTCAATCTCGCTTACTGTTGTTTTTGTGTCAGCATCAGGGAGAAATTATCAGCAGGCAACAGCTGGTTAGCGTTATCTGGCAAGGTAAAATAGTGGCGGAAAATTCTATTACCGTGGCCATGGCTGAATTACGTAAAATTTTAGGTGACAAGGCTAAAACCCCCCATTATATACAAACCCTTAAGAATCAGGGGTATCGATTTTTACCCAGGGTAAGTTATGCTTATGATGAAAAAGCTTTTAATGAAAACTCTTTTGATGAAAACTCTTTTGATAAAAATAACCCTGATAAAAAAGAGACACTTTTAAGCAAAACGTCTCATAAAGTGCTAGTAGCAGTGCTAACAGCAGTAATAGTGGCGTTGGTTATTTCCAATTTGCTGTTATTAGATTTTGCTTTTAAGCAGACAACGGAAACTCCAGATATTCAGCCAGGCGCAAGTGTTTCCACACCCATAACCTCACTTAAGGGGCAGGAACTCTATGGTTCATATGATCCCAATGCCAATATCATTGTATTTTCACATCAGCTGATTGAAGATGAACGCTACTCATTAAGTCTAAAGGCAAAATCTCTAACAGAAGAGCATTATGCCATTTTAACTGATACGGCCAGTACTAAAAGTGCTGATTATCACCCTGCGATCTCCCCTAAGGGAGATCGGATCGTTTTTAATCGTACTAATTTAACCACGCAATGTGATTTTATGCTGGCAGATTTTGATGCTGTTAACTTACGCCTATCTAACCTTAGCTCTGTTATGCAATGCCCTAAAGGTAGAGGCGGGCTGCAAGTTAGCTGGAAAGATGAAGAGAGTCTTTTGCTAAGTTATGCACATGATCTTGATGCGCCCCTGGCTATTTATCGACTGGATATTAAAACTGGGCAACGGTTCGTGCTAACCGAGGTTGAGAATATTAAAGGCCATGGTGATTATCGATTTGCGTACTCCAAATCATCCAATAAAATTGCCTATTTACGTAATGTCGCTGGTGTTAATGGTACGGAATTATGGGTTTTGGATTTATCGACAAATGTCCATAAAAAATTAACCACAGTTAATAGTATTCCCTATTCCGTAGCCTGGGTTAATAGCGGTAAACACCTGGTAGTGCGAACTGCTTACTCAGAATTATCCCTTATTGATATGAATGGCATAGTCACAGTGATTAAGAGCAAAATAAAATCGGCTATTCATAACCCTTTTGCAATTCATGATACAAAAATAGCCTTTATGGTGGGAGAATTCATTATATCGGATGTGTATCTTGCCGATTTAAAGTCCTACACTATTAATAACTCTCTCTCATCTTCTTTCTCAGATTCTCGTCCAACTATAGCCAAATTAAATAAAACCACGGCTTTTGTGAGTAAACGTGCTGGCCTGCAGCAGATCTGGTTATCTAATAAAGCAGGTTTGTTTCAGTTAACTCATTTTCAGTCTCCAGTTCTTATTCAAAGCCTGGCACTTTCTCCCAAGGGTCAGTTTCTGGCCTATGATGCGGAATGGGGAGTGGTTTTATTAGATGGCACGGGTAAACAATTGTTCGTCAACAGGGAAGCCTCTTCTAACCCAACATTTTCATTAGATGGACAATATCTCTATTTCCAGACAAAAAAGGAGAAAATTTCTCGATTAGAACTCAGTAGTCTGCAACTCGAACCGTTTTTGAGTCGGGCGATAGCACCAAAAGCGGGAGAGAATGGTAGTTTATACTTTATCCGGGATCGACAGTTATATAGCGCATCAGCTAGCGGAGGGGTTATAGAATTAATGGCACTGCCTGAGTTTTCACAGATCTGGAAGCCTGAACATTATGATGTGATTGACGGGCAGTTTTATTATGCCAAAAAGACCAATGATGCTTATCAGTTAGTGAAACGTCCACTGTCTGGTGGTGAAGATGTTGTGGTTACTGAGTTATCGGATAGAAGTTTTTCGCTTAACATTGATGCTTCTTTAATGGTTTCAAGCCGTCCAATTAATGGAGAAACCAATTTTGAGAGTATTGAGTTGAGCTTCCCATAATTACCTAACTACTTGTTATTTATCTAACTTTATATTCAGATCACATTGAAACGTTAGATTTTATATTTCCTCACTAGTCATTAGCCTCATCTCATTGAATACTCTTATTTTATGTTAATTGAGGACCCTTTGATGAGCTTTACTGACGTTAAAACCCTGTTTGCGGTGGTTCTGCGGGAAATTGCTACAGATATTGAATCAGATCGATTTGAAAGTGAAAATATAGATGCATTTTTTCAGGAGATAGAAGATTCTATTCGCTATCAGCTTGGGCGACACCAAGGCGATGAAACGAAATACTTTACCATTGAGACTCGGTTGAATAATTTGCAGTCTTTACATCAGAAATGGGAGAAAAAGAAGGAACAACTTATAGAAACACAAAAGAGAGTTAAAACACCTGCTGAAATACTGAGTTATTTGTAGTTAACACGACGGCATTGTAAAAAAAAGATTAGTCGTTAAATAACCTCAACTCTGGATAAACTAGAGGAGTTATTCCACTTTAATGCACAACTCAATCCTTTCAATTTTAGTTGACCACCATTATTAAATGATTTTTGTGAGTGCATCAAAATGTTTCTTGGATGTCCTATATCATTTTAAGGTAACGCTGAAAAGTGCAAAAATCACTGTATTGAGGGGTGTAGCTTATCCTGAGGTGAGGTTAATTAATTTGCTGAGAAAAACTATCACTAGAATTTAGCTTAAGCCAATCAAGCATTTCAAGATTTCTAATTGTCGATGATACAGATTCTTTCTTGTCTTGTTTGTTCCAGGATTTTTTCCAATCCAAAATATAATCAAAAAGTTCTTGCTCAGTTGCAGTTCCATTTTTTTCTTTAACTCTTCTAGAAGCAAAAAGAACGGTAGTGACTTCTTCTGCTTGATCGGTGCTTTTGATTCGACTAAAGAGATCAACTGTTTTAACAATTGATTTATAGCGTTTCTCAATTACTGTCGAATATTTAACTAAATAACTATCATATGCAACATCAACTTTTAATGCTGTCATTTTCCCCAGTTGCTCTTCCTGAATGAGATTACTATTTGAAAAATAGTTCAAAGCGTCTTTGATATTGTCAGAAAAAGGTCCATAACTGCCTTGTTTAAATTTAAATCCTGTTTCTGTACCAAGTTCTGTCATGATATAACAAATTTTCTGAAAGATAGTTCTTCCTATTGGACTGGTATATGGCTGTAAGCCTAATTGTTTTACCACTTCGATTAAAGCCAGCCATTCGGGATTAAAAGCTTTGGATTTTTTACCTTTTTCTGAGAAATCAACTTCAACAGTTTTCTCAAAAAACTCTTTTTTTAGCTGTGTCTTTGATGTTCCGAAAGGTGCGTATATTTCAATATCAATATCCAAAGGTTTTAAGCGTTGATACATTAATGGACCAACTAACTCCCATTCAAGTCCACCATTTCCACAACCTAATGGAGGGAATGCAATTGATGTAATTCCCCATTTCTTGTAGTTCTGAACGAATATATCTAAACCATTAATCACATCTGCAAGTTTAGAGGCTGAGCGCCAATGATCTTTGGTTGGGAAGTTTAAAACAGAGACTCCTAACATATCATGGTAATAATAAGGAACTCCAGGCTTCACCTGTTTGTGATCGCAGCGTTGCTTATAATCTTCAAACATTGTAGGGTATTGATCTTTAAAGGTTTTTGCGACTCCTTTACCCATCACACCGACACAGTTCACGGTGTTCACCAATGTCTGCATAGACGTCTCAAACATATTACCTATTAGCACTTTCATCATAATCGTTTACCCAAAAAACAAATCAGAATTAATTTCAGCAGGTAAGTGACAACCTACTTGATGCAGTAATGCTGCGGACTGTGGGTTCACCACATAGACACCAAAAATATACTCAACTGGGATCATATCAGGAACCAGTACCTCAGCACACTTCCTGGATTTATGCCTCCAATAGGAGATCTTATCATTGTGTCTCCAGTCACTAGCATAGATCAGATCCAGATCTAATGTAAATCGGTTCATTTGATCAGGAGCTAAAAAGCGAGCATAGTCACTAGCCGCATTTTGATCGGTTACTACTACATTAGGGATATTCAGTATTTCGTTGGAAACCCTTAGAACACAAAGGTTCTGAGCTTCATCTCTACGTTTGGACATCATGGGATTTCGGGCATGGAAATACACATTGGCGTATTCATGTAACTTCCTACCTTGAGGAATAGACTTTGTATCACGGCGATCTTGGATTTCGGCCAATGAGATATCAGCATGGTTAAGTTGTGAGGCTCGAGCATGGGATAACAGGCCATGTTGCATCACCGAAGTCATATTCGATATTGGCATAATATTATGAAATTCTGTGATTCTATCCATGTATAAACTCTTTAGTTATCAATTTCACCTAAAATAGCTCATAAACTATTAACTAACAGCTTGTTCAACAATCGCGTCAGCAAGATGGCGTTGAGTGGTTTGGGCATCACTGAGTTGCGCTTTTAGTTGGTCACACAATGCCATTAGTTCATCAATTTTAGAAACTATACGCGCTATCTCAAATTCAGGAGCAATAGCAACTATCATATGCTTCATTATCGTTCCATTTACATTCGCTTGTCCACATTGTTGTTTCAGGTGTGGATTAATCTGCGTAACCCTAAACTCAGGTGCCAACATATTTAGATTTATAAATTCAGGAAGCAATGACTCTTTATCTGTTCTAATTCTTATTAAGTAAGAAGCAAATGTATACTCTTGGTCATCACCGCGGTATATACCAGTTTTACCAACTAATTCTGCACTATTTGTTCTGTTATAAAGTAAATCTCTATTTTTAAGGTATAGCTCAGGGAGTGATTCAACCGACTCAGGAACAACCTTTTGATTTCCCAGAAGTATTTCACCTCCTTGTATATGTCCCATTGCAAGGACAGGAACTCCCTTATCTCCTACTGTCGATTTATCTGACAATCCATAATCCGTTGAAATCGCTGCGTTTCCTATTCGACACCACTCCCATCCCTCCGACAACTCAAACGGCTTCTCATCCTCCCTAATCTCAGGTAACGCCTTCTGTTTCTTTATCTTCTTCTCCGCAATCAACCTTTCTTTTTCTTTCGCTATTTTTTTCAACAAAACCAATGCAGGTTCATCATTCGGATCTTGAAATAACAAGGGTCATGTCTATTTTACTATATTGAATTTCCGTTCCAGTACATAATATAGTCGATTAAGCGGACAGTCTATTGAAAACCGTTTTCCAACGCAATCAATTGCAAACTATTTAACAGACAGTCTGCAAAAAACACTTTTAGCTTTGAACGCCATTAAATCAGGGCGGTTTCAAAACTCTGTTCTTTTGATTCCAGCCAACTTACAAGGTTGTTAATTTCCGTTTTAAGGCGTTCTTCATTTCTCGTAGCACATTCCCAGAATACGGCAACTCTCCATCCTTGCGATTTAAGTGTCAATTCTACTCTTTTATCTCTTTCCATATTTTCAGTAAATTTTTTATTCCAGAACTCAATTCTGGTTTTTGGCATGTAACATAGCTTACATTCGGCGTGACGATGCCAGTAACAACCGTGTACAAATATTGCTACTTTCAGTTTGGTTAAGACGATATCTGGTCTTATTCGCCCAATTTTTGTGTTCAACCTATACCTGTAACCTGCTTTGTGTATAGCTTTTCTAACAAGTACCTCAGGTTTTGTATCCTTAGAACGAATATTAGCCATCATACGAGAACGATGTTTTTTATTAACTATATCCATTTTAGCTCTGGTTTATGTGTTGTTTCCTAGTAAAATACATCCCATAATAACCCAACCGTCAAATTTATGAGCAAACCAGTCAAAATAATTGACATTTTTTCCGGCCCAGGAGGGCTTGGTGAAGGCTTCTCCACATATAAGGATGATGAAGACAAACATCCTTTCAAGATTGCTATTTCAATTGAAAAAGAACAAAGTGCCCATAGGACTTTAAAGCTTCGTTCGTTTTATCGGCAATTTGCTAATGACGTTCCTGAGGCCTATTACAACTTTTTAAAAGGAGAGTTAGGGAAAAGCCCTGAAGATGAGCTTTATAAAATACCCGAAGTTTCAGCAGAACTTGAGGCTGCAGATAGAGAAGCTTTATGCCTCGAACTGGGGAAAGATAATAGAGCAATTAATAAAAGAATAAAAGAAGCTCTAGGTTTGGATGAATGCATACTTATTGGAGGGCCTCCGTGCCAAGCTTATTCACTTGTGGGCAGGTCAAAAAATAAAGCAAATGACGAATATAAGGCAGAGGAAGACCATCGTAATTTCTTATACAAAGAATATTTAAAAATAATCGCACAGTTCCAACCAATGGCATTTGTGATGGAAAACGTAAAAGGAATGCTATCGGCCAAAGTAGATGGAAAGTCTATTTACGAAACTATCTTCAAGGATCTGCATAATCCTTGCAAAGCAGTAAATGTTAATCCAAAGCGAGGTTTCTCAAAACACCAGTATAAAATATTCTCTCTGACAACTCCAATTGTTGAAGATGGACTTGTTAAACCTCAGGATTTCATTGTTAAATGCGAACACTATGGAATTCCACAGCGCCGCCATCGAGTTATTCTACTTGGTATTAGAGAGGATCTAGCACACAAATGGGATAACAAATTAATTCTCGATAAAAAAGATACACAGATAACACTTTCTGAAGTGATTAAAGACTTGCCGGCATTAAGAAGCGGTTTATCTAAAGAAGAAAACACTGATGCCAATTGGATTCACACAATAAAAACACAATCAATTAATACTATAAAATCTTTGAAACTAAACTCAAAAAAGGATATAGCGAACGAACTAAAAAATATTATAGATAATCTTACTACCCCCAGTTTAGGTCAGGGGAAAATTTTTGGATTAAGACGAAACAAAAAAATCGATAATGCCGATTTACGGAAATGGTATTACGATAAGAATTTGGGTAATCATGTTTGTAATCACGATACCAGAGGACATATGTCGTCAGATTTACAGAGATATTTGTTTTGTAGTGTTTGGGCACAAATTGGAGCAAAAAACAATTGGAGTTCACTAACACCAAAATCACCAGATTATCCAGATGAATTAATGCCTAATCATAAAAATTTTAAGTCAGGTAAATTTGCTGATCGATTTAGAGTTCAACCTTGGAACATTTCAGCCACAACTGTTACGTGCCATATTTCAAAAGATGGACACTATTTCATTCATCCAGATCCTTCACAATGTCGTAGTTTAACTGTACGCGAAGCGGCTAGAATTCAAACATTTTCTGACAATTATTTTTTTGTCGGCACTCGAACTCAGCAATATGTACAAGTTGGTAATGCTGTCCCTCCATATTTGGCTAATAAAATTGCAAAAATCGTACATTCAATTCTTTAATACATATTAATCAGCTGACTTTAATCGGCTGTAAAAATCAATATCAGGTTGACCTTGACGCGCATAATAGGACGAGAATCTAGATACTACATCTTTGATAAATGGTTGTGAAATTTGTGATTTGGGGTCTGAAAATTTCTCTATAAATGTGACAGTGTCACAAGTCAAAACAGACCTAAAATTTAAAAATCCACCAGAAAAAAAGGTGGTTTTAGGAACCCAATGATTATAGGGAGTGTGGTTGTTTTTAAAGATATCAGATAATTTTTTATTATGGGATTTTATCGCTTTGTTGCTAGTTGGATTATTATTATTATCCCCTAAAGCAGTAGCGATTACATTTTCTTCGTTTTCAATTTCGACTAGAAAAAGCTTATCCGTTTTGAATTTACCATCAGGACGCAGCACTAAATCACAAGCGGGATTAAGTACAACAAACCACTTATTATCTTTTACATTTAGTACTAGACTACCTGTTGTCAATCCTTTCCTTACAGGTGGGTTAATAAAATATTCTTCAGGGTAGGATTTTTCATTCTCATCAATTAGTTCTAGAAGGTGATTTAGTGTATATCTTAAAAGTGATTTTTCAGTCTTTTCCGAATCAACTACACCATAGTTTACCCATGCGTCCTTCTGAGACAGTATATTTTCTTTGTAGACTTGATTAAGGGTGCTTTCAATAATTCCTCTTCCCCCCATAATTCTAGTTAAACCTGAACAATGTATACCCCATAAACGATCAAATATCTCCTCATAAGTATTTTCTCCTTTTTTGCATACTTCTATATAAGCATTACCTGCATCAGCAACTGACGGCGTACCTGTAAACACTACAATTGGAATTCTAATATTAGATTCTGCTATTTTCCGTATAACCTGATTACCTTCACCTCCTTTATCAGACAGTTTCATATCGATAATTGCACCATCAAATGTATTGTCGAGTAGAGAAAAAGCTTCTTCAATGCTCTTGGAAGAGATCATTTCTATATTTCTGTTTTTCTGACTCTTATATCGTTCAAGCGTATCTATACTTGTTTGTAAGTCGCTCTGATTATCTTCAACCATGAGTAGTTTAAATGTCTGCATTGCTTCCGTCCAATTTGGGTTGCATTCTAAAATATGCACCGAGTTTTGAGTCGAACACCTTCAAGTCAAGTCCATTTCTAGCGGCTGATTCACCAGCTATAGCTAGCCCTAGGCCTGTCCCTTCATTTTTCGTAGTAAATTCCGGTTCAAAAATAAGATCTGCTATTAGTAGGCTAGGAGATATTCCGGGACCGGTATCACGATAGTCAATATATTGAATTTGTTTACCATCAATCGAAAAGTCGATATTAATCTCTCTATTTGATATGTTTTTTTCTTCCATCCAATAAAGACTGTTATCAATTAAATTAGTAAATATTGCGTATAAGTCTTGTACCCAGCCAATAAACATAAAGTCATCTGGTCCGGTAATATTTATCTTTACATTTTGAGATACCATCTCTTCTTCAAAGACGGAAAATACGCCTTGAAGCGCTTCTGAAAAAGGCACAGATACCTTTGCACCTCTTTTTCCTGCAGCAAGAGGATCTAAGCGACTAAAAAGTCTAGCAAAAATATCCGCATTATCTCCAAGATTTAATGCAATAGGAATAATCTTACTTAATATTTCAGGAGTTGGAGATTTTACATATTCTTCATGCCAATATTCTATATTTGGGACTTGATTCTTAAAGAAATTCAAAGGCCGACGTCCTTCATGAAGAATTACGTTTATGATTTTTCCAAGCGTAGCTTGACCTTGATAAATAGCCACAGTTTGTCGAATATCTTCAGCTGCTGCATTTTTTTCATTAGCATCTCGTTCTATTATTTGAAGAACTTCTGATAAAACATCAGTCCTTACACCTGACTTTCTAAGTTTTCTTGATATGTTATTTTTAACATTATCAACTGAAAATATTTTTTTTAATTCGCGCTCTATTTTTGCCTTCGGATTACTCAATGATAGGGCTCTTCGAAATTGAAAACGTCTATTTTCGAGTTCTTGAATAACTTTCGAAGTGACTTTTTTTAGGACGTCAAACGATTCATTTTCTTTTAGCCCATCTCGAGCACTTTTTTCAATTAAATTCGATGATTCTTCAGACTGAATGTGAACGAACCCAATTACTTGATTACTACCAATTCTCAAAGATGGATTTTGTATTCTTTGTTCATTTAGTTTAAGCCAATCGAAATCAGGATCACCAAGCGGCCTGATTCTAAAACCATTACGGTATACACCAACCCCGTTGTTCACATTTAATAACTGCTTAGCTTCAAGTTTACCCAAATATTTACCGTGTTCATCTTTCAAACCTCGTTTAATAAGAGCCTCAATAGCTTCTTTTTCACGATCATACACCATAATATTAAACTCAATTTCTCCACAACCAGTCCCAATAATTTCGGCATCGAATTCTATTGATTCATCAGATGTACTTTTTGTTTTTTGCGAGCTGTAATTTAGCTTACCTTTTCCTTTAGAGTTTAATTTTCCTGATATTTTATAATCAAATAAATCAGCAATTGGGTATGGTTCTATAACCTCATCAATTGGTTCAACCCCTTCAAATCCAACAACTGATAACCTAATTGAGAAATCACTATTTTGGGGCTCTTCATCTTCAGCAATGTTAGATGGAGGCATTAATTTTTTTAATTCAAATCTAAGTTTATTAAATTGATTCTTATTCCATTCAATATAACGTTCTTCTCCCCCCATGATGGTTAGTCTAGTGCCGCTAGTACTATTAATAGATTCAGTTTCTATTAATATTTCTACATCATCTAGATAATCTGCATTTTCAAAGTCTTTCCAATCTAAATATGCAATTGTTCTTTTGCCACACTCTTCAACCGTTTCCAGTAGTAAGTCTTCGCCAAGAATAGAAGCAGCATAGCGGCCCACCCCTTTTTTTCCTTGCATAACTCGTCCGTTAGGACTCGTTTTACGTTTTAGTTTGTCCTCGGTTGAAGGTACCATCCATTTGTTAATTACCACCTCATGAGACATACCATGTCCAGTATCTTGTATTACAATTGTATATTCTTTTTTATCAGTAAAACCATTGAATTCGATTAGAACTTCACTTGCATCTGCATCAAATGAATTTTTCACAATCTCTACAACTGCCGCATATGAGTCTTGTATCAGATCTCTACCGATAGTTAATATGTGCCGTCCAGCAGGTCTAATCTTGTATTCACCACTAGTTTTCATTAGAAGCTGTCCTTATATATTGCTGCATCTTCTCACCTCTGGTTGTTAATCTGTATTTCTGCAACTTACTCGAGGGTTTATCAGGTAGAGTCATTTCAATAACCCCCATTTTAAGCGCAGGCAAAATATATTGCTGCCTAACATATTCGGCATCTTTCAAATCAAGTAGAGTCTGAATTTCAGCTCGACTAAGCACACCATCAAATTTTGATATTAGCTGTTTTATCTTCCAGTCAATGTCATGAGAACTGTTGGTAATGATATCCTCCTGGGTATCCTCCTGGGTGTCCTCCTGGGTATCCTCCTGGGTATCCTCCTGGGTATTTACTTCATCCTCATATTCTCTAATATCATATTGTCTTTTAAATATCATCATATATTCACTAAAGCCATATAAACGACTACGTTTTTTTGCCGTTAATTTAGTAAGCACACCATATTTTTCAAAGTCATTGATTAAAGCAGATGCTGTATTGAGGTTGATACCTAGCAGATCAGCGATCTCCTTTATACTCACCACAGGGGCTTGATACAGATGACGCATTATGTTCTGAGCATTCTGCTGCCTTCGTGTACTAAAATAGGGTAACACTTCACGCTCCAGCTTCGATTTAAGCGCAATAATATCCTTAAATACCTGAATTGAATTTTTTGAAGTCTCTAATACCCCATGTAGAAAGAAAATCAGCCATGACTTCATGTCATCCGCCAAGCGGACAGCCATCATCCTGTTAACGTACTCCACCTTGTTTCTCTCAAAGTAATCAGATAGATAAAGAGCGGGTTTATGTAATTGATTAAAGCTCGCTAAATAAAGTACTATCATCAATCTACCCAGCCTACCGTTTCCATCTAGAAATGGGTGAATGGTTTCAAATTGATAATGGGCAATTGCAATTTTTATTAAATGTGGGACATTCAATTCATTATTGATGAATTTTTCGAGATCACTCATCAACTCTTCGATGTGATCTTGATGAGGTGGAACAAATATAGCATTTTTCAGGCTTACGCCGATCCAGTTTTGGCTAAGCCGAAACTCTCCGGGTCTCTTATGTTCGCCTCGAACACCTCGCATCAAGGTTCTGTGAGTATCTTTTAAAAGGCGATTGGAGAAGGGTAAAACATGTAACTGTTTTATAGCGGTATTAATGGCTATCAGGTAATTTTGCACCTCCTCCCAATCGTCCCTTTTCTCTGGTTCAATATTCTGCGCATCAATAAATACTTCTTCTATATTTGTTCGAGTCCCCTCTATACGGCTAGATTGAGTAGCTTCTTTACTAAGGTGCATTTGAACAAAGTAATCTACATCGGGCAAATATTCGGAAAAAGCATCCAACGCTCCTAAAGCTCTATCGGCTTCACTAAGCAGTTGCTGGACTTGGGGATCTGAAAATATCCAAGAATGGTTTATCTTGCTGGGTAGAAAATACTTATATTGATAGCTCTGTTTGTAAGTACCAGCTTTATATTTGGAAATATCCATATAAATAAAATTAGCTCTATTTTCAGATGTTATTATTAATAATAGTTAATACATGAAACATAAGCTATCTGTTTGCAAATGTCAAATTCCCCCCATGTTTTCGATATTACGGTTTTGTTAACTCGAAAATGTACCTGGTCAATTATTAAAAATTAGTAATTGAGTCGTTCATTACCTAAACTGTACTGTCTGCTTTGAATTAAAACAATAACCTAAAGTCGGTTCCAGGCTTTCCTTGTTGCCTTACAGATAAACTGCGGGGTCGGACTATAATTACAAACTCATCAAAACCCTCCTTAATCCTTTTCCATACAGCAATCTTACGATTCTAAAAAAGAATACCTCACCAAGAATAGCATTTTTTGTACAATATTGTTGTTGGCCTCATTGTTTAGCTAAGTAATAATCAAACTCATGCTTACCCTCAGTTATCAATTGAATCAATTTTGAATGAATAAAAAGTTTTTCTTTGCCAGTGGTTATTTCCTGTAAAACACCGATCTCACATAGTTGTTTTAAATACACAGAGGCAGTTTGTCTTTTGGCAATATTTTGTTCAACCAGGTTAGTAATTCGACAACAGGGTTGTTCAAAAATGGCTTGAACCAGTTCATGGCTGTAGATTTTGGGTAAGTTGGTTTTAATGAACTCTGTGGTATGTTCAATAAGTTGCCTTACGGCGGTTATTTTTTGAGTTGTCCAGGTTGCAGTCTGTTCCACAGCTTTTAATATATAAAGGATCCAGCCTTGCCAGTCTCCATTTTTTGTTACTTCATGAAGCAGATGATAATAATCCTGTTTGTTTTGAAGGATAAATCGACTCAATTGTAAAATGGGTAAACTCAATAAGCCCGATCCGGTTAAGTACAATATATTCAGTACTCGAGCCGTTCGACCGTTACCATCAAGAAACGGGTGGATGGCTTCAAATTGATAATGAGCGATTGCCATTTTAACGAGTGGATCAATTTCATCATCTTGATGTAAAAAAGCTTGCCAATTAGCCAAAAGATCTCTGATGTGATTTTCACCTGATGGTGGTGTATAGATCACTTTACCTGTGAGGGGATTTGCCAGAGTGATTCTTGGTATTTTGCGAACATTCATCTGAATGCCTTTGATTGTGCTGCATATTTCCATTACGATTTTGCCAGACAACGGTTTATTGGCTAGTTCTTGAGATCCACGGTGCAACGCCGATCTATAGCGAAGTACTTCTTTGGTTTTTGCATCGGCAAGGCCGTCTTCATGCGCAAATTGGAATAATTGATCTGTGGTGATCAGTATATTTTCGACTTCAGAGCTGTTTTTCGCTTCTAACAAAGGTAGTAAATTTATTAATACCCTTTGATTTGGTAGCAATTCCCCGGTTTTTTTAAGCTCAGCCAAAGCGACACGTGCTGGAATGCAAGCCTTTAAAATAGCAACTGAATCCAAATCGAACTTTGGAGGCAAGAGTGGTAAATCATTGTATGGTTGATCTGGTTGCCATGTCATGTTAAATGTTCTGTATTATGTCGACACGTTGTAAGGATAAGCCGAACCCATAAATATGTAAAGATAATGTGTCGATATTGCGTGGTTTTGTTAACATGAGGGAGTGAGTGAAAAAGAGATAGTTGCGAGTTACGAGAGAGTTTTTAACTCTAAAACGAGTTTCTTGTGCTGGTAGTTAGGGGCCGCTTTAGATGAGGCTGAGAGTTTTTTTCTTAAAGTTATGTAATATTGGAGTTGAATTCCATATTTACATAACTATAATATGGGTATGATTGCTAGACAAATAATAGATGAACTCCAGCTCCTTCTCTCTGAGTATCCCGTGGTTACAATTTTGGGTCCTCGACCAGCCAAGATCAGACTGTCTACTTAAGACCTTTTAAAGGCATAGTCAAGAGTTGTCACTCAGATTTCACCTTCATACATATCTTTTTGCGAAGAATAAAAACTTTCGAGGCGCTTTGTTGAAAGCTCATTCACCATCATTATTTTTTAAACAACCAGATTTTCATTTTTTATAGTCAATTAATTTATGTTGTTCTTTTAACCATTCTAAGGCTCCCGGCATCTGTAACCAGACATCACGCATTTCTTCTCGATAAATCCATGCTTCATCCTTGCCGCCCATGGCAATGCCGAATTCGCTAAATGTTGGTTTAGCCACTCGAGTTCTTGTTAAATACGGAATCAAAAAGGGGTGATATTGCAGGCTAGATCTCAGGTTTTCCCCTGCAGCTACTTTGTCTCCTTCGGCGAAATCAGCCAATGCTTTTCCCATCATCATGTCGACCAAACAATCATCAGGGTATTGGGATGCGAGTTCTTTGGCTGGTTTATACTCACGTTGACGGATCATCTGGTTCATAAGCAGAGATCTAAAACCATGGTTATCTGTTGGATTGAGCTTGATATAAGTATTTATCAAAGTGAAGGCTTCAGGGCTATTGTCTTCGGTCAACAGGATTCTGTTTGCCAGAATTCTCAGTGCTGGCCGATTATCAAGAATCAGCCAACTGAATCTTTGAGTTGAATTTTCTAAAATTTCTGTTGACAGTGGTAAAAGGATATTTAGTACATGGTCAGCGATTTTTTTTGCCAACTGTTTCGCAGGACTAACAGGCAATTCATTTCCCGGGTGTGCCATTAAACAGTTGATAACATCATCGAGTAAGTCGATATTATGTACAGAGTCTGGATGTTTTTCTAAGAACTCAATCCAATCAGTATCGTAGGGATCAAACCAGGTATCTACTTCATTTATCCATTGAGTTGAAAATGGCTTATCACAAGGAGAAAAATCATCTTGCCACATCTCAAAGGTTTTACTACAGGATTTGGGTGATTTAAGAATAAAATTTTCTATGGATTCTTCATCTACTCCCATAGAATCCAATTGATAATCAGGCAAGGGGATCGATTGATGATTTGTATCAAACCAGTGCTGTAAAACTTCGAGTTGAGGATCATTAAATCGATCTATTTGCATTTGAGAAAGAGCCTCGACAGGATCTGTTTTGGCTGTCTCCAGGAAGTCACCTAATTTTTTGAAAACATCCGGGAATTTAACTATTTTCGTGTACCAAAAATTCGCTCGTTGCTTAGCCATTTCGATATTGTTGGAAGAAACCAGTAATTTAATTTCTAAGATCGCATTGCTCAAGTCCTTTGGATCAGCTTTCATCGCTTCATATAGTGCCTCTATAGCCTGCTTATGATTCCCTTTCTCAGCATTTACACTGGCTATCCGCTGCCAGGCTTCACAGCGGATCCGTTTTACAGGGTGATGCTTTAATTGCTCCAAAAGCTTGACCTTCTTTTTGTCGGTCTGATAGTGTTCATTGTATGCATCACAGAGTAAGTCAGTTAATCCGCTGTGTTGTTTGCTCAAATGTTTACCTTCATCAGCAAAAGAAGGTTCTAGCAAAGCTATCGCTTTTTTTGGTTCATCATTATTTAAGTATATCTCCGCCACTATTCTCAATCCATCCACTGGTAGTTGGCGTTGCTTTGCAGCTTCAACCAGGTCTTTATGAGATAACATATCAACCAGATAGGGCCAGAACATCTCTGAAGAAAAACTATCAATCATTGGGACATTGATACAACATTGTTTAAATCTTTTACCTGAACCACACAAACAACTCTGGTTACGTTTAGGTAGTTCAATCTTTATGGGTTGAAAATTATTATCAGGATGAGGAAAAATATTCCATAGTTGCACGCCAAGCCAAAAAGACAATAATTCTCCTTGAGGAGGACCAAACAGCTCTTCCATCACAAGGGGAAATGTTGCTTTAACATTGTTGCAACAAGTCAACGGATCTGATGTATTTGTCGCGATATTGGTAAAATACATAATGATAAGATCAAAAGATTGATCGTCTAAAGTGTTATCTTTCATTGGTTATCCGAGATCTATAAAATTAGCGGTGTAATTGCCTATACTTTAATCAAAACAACATTGTACTTCAATTATGCTGGCATTTCTGTCAAATCCATTTACCAGTCTTAAATTAACCTGAACTCGGGATAAGAACAATCACCCGACACAACTATTTTAGCGGTTCTCTGCGTTGAACTAGCTAGCAATAGCGGGATTACTACGCTAGTCCGCCTCGCCTAAAGCGCCTACTTTTGGTGATAACCACTAAAGTATTTGCACTGGACAGATTATAACCCTGTGATAACCGTTTGCTATAAAGTATTTATAACTTACTAATATTTAATAGTATTTTGACTATTCTTATCCCGAGCTCAGGTTATTTAAGTCTGGTTTTTGTGTTTATGAATTGTATTCTTATTATTATCCAGGCTCATTTTATGTATTCGGTTTAAATAGAGCGAAACTTATGTATGAGCCGAATAGTTACTATTATTCGGCTCAGAAACAATATTTAGAGATAGCTCAACAGTTTTGAGGTGGATTGCTTCAAATTGATAACGGGTATATTGTTTAGTTGTAAACATTTCCAACTCGTCATAGAGTGAATTCATAAACTGAGGAGTATTCGTGGCAAAAGTTATTGTGATCCAGCATGTACCCTATGAACCTCTCGGCACCATTGTTTCATTATTGAGAGAACAACGTCATCGTATTAAACATATCAATTTTGTAAGAACGCCTGATGTATCTACAACAATAGAGGACTATGATGCTCTGATTGTGTTGGGTGGGCCTATGAATGTTGATGATACTGAACAATTTCCATTTCTATTACAGGAAATCAATCTGATCCAACAAGCGATAAAAACAGGAATGCCGATTTTGGGAATTTGTCTTGGTGCACAATTAATCGCTAAAGCCTTAGGTAGTAAAGTTTATTCTGCGACTGAGAAAGAAGTTGGATGGTTCGAATTAAAGAAAACAGATAAATGTCAGGATTCAATCTGTCATTTTTTTGAAGATAATCAGCGAATTTTTCAATGGCATGAACATACGTTTGACTTACCCGATAGTAGCCATCGGTTATTAGCCAGTAAAATATGTCCTAATCAGGCTTTTCTTTATCGTGATAATGTCTATGGGTTTCAATTTCACTTGGAAATTACTGAGCATTTAATACAACGTTGGTTTACTACAGCAGAATCAATGCGTTATCTGCCTGGATCTGATCGTCAGGTTGCAATAGAACAAATTCAAAATGATACAATTCAGTATATAGAAAAATCAAAACAACTCAGTTTGCAGGTGTTTAATGCGTTTTTTGAACTGTTACCTAAAGTGACCCGTCGTCATAGTTTTCCATCAAGGTAAAAACAGTTGTCGTTGTTTATGCGCCAAACTTTCGGACTAATTTATTGGGTGTATTTGTAGAACAATTGCAATCAGTATTTTGATTCAGTTATTGAGTAAATGTTCTCGTTTGTTTGGTATTTAGAGTCTACACTTAGGGTATTCTCTATATGACTTGTTGCTATTATGTCTCCCCCCGTATTAAAGAGAGTAGTTACACTTCCGTTATTAAGTTTTTACGGAATTGGCACTATTCTGGGTGCCGGGATCTATGTTTTGGTTGGAAAAGTAGCAGCTGTTAGTTCAGGCTTTACTGTTACTGCTTTCATGGTAGCTTTCGTTATCGCACTACTTGTAGGTTTATGTTATTCAGAATTGGCCAGCCGTTTCCCGGAAAGTGCCGGCGAAGCCACTTATGTGTTGAATGCGTTTAATTCTAACCTTATTTCCAGTTTTATAGGATGGAGTATTATTGCAACTGGCATTGTATCAATGGGGGTATTAGCTCGTGGTTTTATGGGTTATTTTTCAATTTTTTTCCCGGTAGATATTCATGTTGGAGTTTTTGTTGTTATTTTCCTCATCATGTTGATTGCTATCTGGGGAATTATGCAATCTGTAGGTTTCGCCATGGTTGTAACCCTGATTGAAATTGCAGGTGTGTTGTTAATTATCTGGGTGTCAACAGACAAAATTTCTCAATTGGATTTCCAACAACTGCAATTTATTCCGGAATTTGAATGGCCAATATGGAAAGCGATTTTTTTGGGGGCTTTTATTGCTTTTTACGCTTATATTGGATTTGAAGATATTGTTAATATTGCCGAGGAAGTGATAGAACCTGAACGCAATATACCTAAAGCAATATTAATAGCGATTGGGGTAACTACTTTACTTTATTTAGTAACAGCATTGGCAGCTTTAAGTAGTCTCTCTCTGGAGGAGCTTTCAGGGCATCAGGCGCCATTTGTTGAAATTGTAAAAAGGAATAGTCAGATCCCGGTGTCTGTTATTACCGTTATTGGGTTAATTGCGATTATAAATGGTGCTCTGGTGCAACTTATTATGGGTTCAAGGGTGCTTTATGGATTAGCCGAAAAGAAAATGGCTCCTGCGGTTTTTAAGCGAATTAATGCCAAAACACAAACCCCCGTGTTAGCAACCATAACCATTGCAATTATCACTTTATTGGTTGCCTGGACGTTACCCATGCTCACCCTGGCTAAGTTAACCAGTAGTTTAATTCTCATTGTGTTTTCTGTTATTAGCGTAAGCTTATGGGTTATTAAACGCCGCAAAGATCCACATGCAGGTTTTACGGTTCCTGCTTTTATTCCTGTAATATCACTGGTTTTTTGTCTGTCGTTACTGGGGATTCAATGGTTGAGTTAAATGAAACTGACCATTTGCCATTTCATGGCCATTTATAATAACCGCCAAACCATGTTCACCAGGATAGTATTTTCTAGTTGAAATAAGTTAGAATGAATGTGCTTTTGAGACGTTTTTGTGTTGGTTGTTATTGTTTTGTTCAGAGATGCTTAAAACCTTTCTATTTTGTTTACCGCTCTTTTTTAAAAAAATCTATGGCGTATTCGAATCCGTTAAAATTTGAAGAAATAGATTTTAAAATGTTAACCGAGATTATGTAATCATCTGGCAATAATTTATGCAGTGTTTCAGTAACATGTCTCATCCTTTGTTTGAGTTCTATTGATTCCCATTCAGAACAAAAAATCAGTTCCTGAAAAGTTGTACTGTCAAACTTTGGATAGGCCTTATTTATGGACTGACTAAGCGATGAAATAAGGTTTTTGTTATATAAATATTTTAGTGGTTCAGGAATAATTGTTTATCACTTTGCAGGGGCAAGCTATTTGTTCCATTCGGATCGCAGTAAGGCATATTGATATTCACTTCCCCATGAACCTTTAAAGAAGATGTTTTCAATAAAGTGAGCTTCACGCCTGAAACCGGCTTTTTCCAGTAATCGACAGGATGCGATGTTTAATGCGTCGGTAGTAGCAACCACCCGGTGTTTGCGCAGTTGCATAAATACATAATCAAGAAAAGCACTAAGTGCTTCAGAGGCATATCCTTTTTGTTGAAATTCCGGAGCAATGGTAAAACCAATTTCAATTTGTTCAATATCAATAAAGTGGACAGCCAGATCTCCGATTAGTTGTTGGGATTTGTTTTCAATGATTGCAAGTTGAAACCAATGTCCTATAGTGGCAAATGGAACCTGTTTCATCGTGTTAAATAGCTCAACCGCATCTTCATAGCTATAGTCAGACCAACTTTGATATTTAGAAATGGATGGATCATTTCGATATATGGTGAAAGTATGAAGATCATCTTTCCAAAATTCGCGAATGGTTGAAGATTTTGTTTTGATCGAAAAAGTCATAAATACACCTGAGTAGGGAATTAAAGTGTAAATTCAAATTTAATTTCTTTATCTTCGTAATCGAAGATTTGTTTAAAATTAGCTTTTCTGAAAACAGCTATCATGGGTAAATTTTTACAATTAACCAGAGCTATCATTTTAGTTAGCGAACGCGATTTTGCTATAACTATCATTTCTTGTAACAAAGTGCTTGCCATGCCAATGTCACGTTTACTTTCGTTTATAACAAATGCTACTTCGCAGCTATTATTTTGCTCAATGAAGTAGTATCGCCCAACTGCCAGGATGACTTCACCAAGTTGATCATTTTCAGTAAAACATAAGGCCAGATCCTGTTGTTGATTAATGCTAACCAATTGACAGGAGCTTTCTCTTGTCATTTGTGATCTGTGATGGTTATATCGCATCATTAAGGTTTCTTTATTATGTGAATAAAAAAACTCCTGAAGTTTTCTTTCGTCAGCGGGACAGAGTGGGCGAAGTCTATATTTATTATTAATAAAATTAAATTCTTTAAATTCAACAGAGCCAAATTCAGTTAATGATGTTGGTGTGTTAGTTTGATATTCAGGAACCCAATAATTTTTTCTTACTTCTTTTAATAAGAGGCTTCTAAATTTTGGGTGGGCTATTCGTATTAATTCTAAACTACGTTCTCGAATACTTTTGCCTTGTAATGAGGCTATACCATATTCAGTTACAACATAATGCACATCACCGCGAGAGGTGACTACACCAGCACCTTCGGTAACGTGTGGAACAATTTTTGAAATTTTTCCATCTTTAGTCGTTGAAGGCAATGCAATAATTGGAATACCGTTTTTGCTTAAGGATGCCCCGCGAATGAAATCAACTTGCCCTCCAATACCGCTAAAAAATTTATAACCTATGGAATCTGAAACAACCTGGCCCGTCAGATCAACTTCTATGGCGCTGTTAATGGCAACCATGTTGTCATTTCGTGCAATATTGACAGGAGAGTTTACATGTTCTGAAGGGTAAAATTCTATGTGCGGATTGCCATCAACAAAATCATAAAGCGCTTGTGTTCCCATGCAAAAAGTGACAATAGATTTTCCACGATGAAAGGTCTTTTTACGATTATTGATAACGCCTTTGAGCATTAAGTCAATGATGCCATCAGAAATCATTTCACTATGTACACCCAGATCTTTATGGTTGCCCAAATAATGTAATACGGCATCGGGAATTTTTCCTATACCTAATTGCAGAGTCGCTCCATTTTCAACCAACATAGAAACATGTTGTCCAATCTGTTCAGTAACACGATCAAGCTTAGGCAGAGGAATCGTTGGAAGAGGTTGAGACATTTCCATCCAGGCATGTATCTGTTTCATATGAACGAAGCTGTGGCCATTGGTACGTGGCATTTCTGGATTGATTTGTGCTATTACATATTTGGCATGTTTCACTGCAGCGGAAACTACATCGACACTTACACCTAAAGAGCAGTAGCCGTATTCATCTGGGGGACTCACCATGATGAAAGCGGCATCAAGTGGTAGAATATTTTTTTCAAATAACTTTGGAACTTCTGATAAAAAACAAGGTGTGTAATCTGCTCTCCCTTCAGAAATAGCCTCTCGAACGTTTTTTCCACCAATAAACAACGCATTTACTTTAAACAAGTTTTTATGTTCTGGTTCTACCCAGACATTTTCTGAGAGCGTTAAAATATGTACAACTTCGATGTCATGTAAATTATCACTATTTGCAATAAGGTTATCAATTAGCGCATTGGGCACCGCAGCATTGGAGCCAATAAAAATTCGATTGCCAGATTTTAATATTTGATTCCACTGGATATCAGACTGGTCACTGGTTTTAGTGAGCATATAAAGTGCCTTATAAAAATGGGTATAAAGGACTAAGGAACAAAAGTATAATGTGTATTTTAGATGTAAGGTGAATGTTTTTCAAAAAGATAATCTTTAACCTGTTGCATACCGATACTGGCAACTTCTGCTATGAGTGTCTGGTTTCCTCTTTGAGGAACATCTGGCATATTAGGATCAATAATAAATAATGGTTTTGAGGGATGTACAAATTCTATTAATCCTGCTGCAGGATAAACCTGCAGTGAGGTTCCTACCACAACAAAAATATCAGCAGAAAGTGTTTCTTTAACGGCAAAATCCATCATTGGCACACTTTCACCAAACCAGACAATATTTGGACGTAATTGGGAGCCTTTTTCACAAAGATCCCCAAGATTCAGATCTACGCCTTTAATATCATAAATTAAGCTGGGATCGAGAGTGCTACGAGATTTAAATAATTCGCCATGAAGATGAATGACATGAGAGGAGCCAGCTTTTTCATGAAGATTATCAACATTTTGAGTGATAACTGTTACGTCAAAATAGTTTTCTAATTCTGCTATGATTTGATGGGCTTCATTCGGTTTAGCCGAGAGTGCATCTTTTCTGCGTTGGTTATAAAAGTTCAAAACCAGTTTACTATCTCTGGCCCAACCTTGAGGGGATGCAACCTCCATTACATCATAGCCCTCCCATAATCCTCCAGCATCACGGAAGGTTTTTATACCGCTTTCAGCGCTTACTCCAGCGCCTGATAAGACAACAATTTTTTTCATGATTTATGATTATGCTGTGGCGGAGATCTCAACAACGTTCTCATCTTGTGTTTGTGTTGTTACAGGATCTTCGAGTAATATCTCCGGTTTGCTTTTCATGGCTTTGGCCAGAAGATCTTTGTTGTGTGCAATTAACAACCCAATAGCTTCTATTTGTGCTTCATTTAAACCAGGAATTTTTTTCTCCATCCAGAAGCTAACATTTTCAGCCAGTTCTAACATTTTATCGTAGTTATCAGCCAATTTTTTATCGGTAAAGGTTTTATCTGTATTACGATCGGACATATATAAAGTCACCACTGCCATAGGAATATCTCTCGTTGAATAATCCTGGATCCATCAGTTGAGCGCTCAACTGATTAGATCCAGGTTAAAGGATTTATGTAACCGTTTTTTCTACTTTATTGCTGTGGTTTATACTATATAAACAAGTAGTATTATGCAAGCGATACTTTCTAAATTTAAAACTTGGTTATTTGGCTAATCGACAGATCAAATGATGGTAAATGATACTAGCGTGATCACTACAGCCCCTACCAGGTTAAGCACAAATCCCAGTTTAATCATCTTGTTAATGTGAATAAGGTTGCTACCAAAAACAATGGCATTAGGTGCGGTTGCCACTGGCAACATGAAGGCACAGCTGGCGCTCATAGCTGCTGGCACCATAAGTAGAGCGGGCTCCATATTAGCGGCAATTCCTGCAGCTGCCAGAATGGGCATTAATAAGGTAGTTGTTGCTGTATTACTGGTAAGTTCGGTTAAAAAAGTTACCACTAATGCAATGATGGCTATCATTAATAAGACCGGCCAGTGACTTAATAAGGACAATTGTTCAGCCAGCCTTACGCTTAAACCTGACACCACAAATGCCCTGGCTAATGCAATACCTCCAGCAAACAATAATAGTACTCCCCAGGGAATTTTGCTGGCGTGTTCCCAGTCTAATAATCGCCCCTGTTTTCCATCTGGAATGATAAATAAAGTGATTGCAGCGAGAAGTGCAATTTGGCCATCTTTTACCCAGGTCATTCCCAGTTGATGCGCCCAGCCCCATTCCGGGGTTCGTGTTACCCAGAGTGTCGCGGTGATAGCAAATACAATAAATACCCGGATTTCTGCGGCTTGCCATGTACCAACTGCTGGAACTTTAACTGGTGGAGCGGTAAGGTTTCTGGTTAACCACCAGCCCATTATGGGTAGAAACAATAGCACTACAGGAATTCCCCAGGTCATCCACTGGGCAAATCCTAACTCTTCGCCAGTGGTTTCAAGATAGACGTTCATAAAAATTAAATTTGGAGGCGTCCCGACTGGTGTGCCTATTCCGCCTAAATTAGCGGCATAAGCAATCCCTAAAAGTAAAGGAAGTGCCAGTCGATCATCGGGCATTTTTTCCAGAATAGCCAGAGCTACGGGCAACAACATCAGCGTGGTGGCCGTATTAGAAATCCACATGCTGAGTAAAGCAGAGGCCAACATAAAACCAAAAATCAAACGTCTTGGGTTATCTCCACCAAGCAGGTTGACCAAGCCTAAAGCAACACGTCGATGAGCACCGCTTTTTTCCATGGAGCGTGAAATAATAAAACCACCCAGCAATAAAAGAATGAGGTGATGGCCGTAGGATTCCGCTGTTTCAGTTGCAGTTAGTACCCCTGAAAAAGGTAACACCGATAAAGGAATTAGTGAGGTTGCCGGAATTGGAATAACTTCTGTTGACCACCATGTCGCACACCAAAAAGCGACGCCAAGTGTCAGGGATTCATCTACTGACCAGCCAATTAAAGGTAATAACAACCAACAACTAACAAAACCAGCTGGGCCTGAAAACAGGATGATATTCTTTTTATTCATATTTTGATTCAGTCCTGGTTTCGGTCCGGGTTATCCTTTGAGATTGTTGTGGGATCCGTTTTGGCTAACAACTCTTCAATGAGTTGCAGTAATGTTTGCAGTGTGCCACGATTTTTTATGACCAGGGCTTGTCCGGCTTGTCCGGCTTTTTTTCGAGCCTCATCATCTTTTAGCCAGATGCAAATAGCTCTTGGCATCTCGCCTTCATCCGTTTGTAATGCGGCACCGACATTCACCAGTGCGGCAGTTGCTTCCCTAAAATTATAGGTGTGTAAACCCACCACACAGGGTAGTCCCAGCGCGGCGGGCTCCAATAAATTGTGCCCTCCAATGTTAACCAGGCTTCCACCTAAAAAAGCACAGTCAGCCATAGCAAAAAACTGTAATAATTCCCCCATGCTATCCCCTAAGAAGATATCAGCAGTGCCATCGGCCTGTTCGAGAGTGCTTCTTCTTAATAGTTTGAGGTTGCTGGCAAGGCAGAGTTCTGCAACGGCATCAAATCTTTCCGGGTGTCTGGGTACCAGTATTAGCCTGGTATCAGGACAATCTCTTAAGATTTGTCGGTGGATATTTAATATTTTCTCATCTTCATGTTGATGAGTGCTTGCTGCTATCCAGACTTTTGCATGGGAGCCAAATACCTTTTCTCGCATAAAAAGACTATTTTCAAGAATGCCATCAGGCAGTTTGAGATCATATTTAATATTGCCAGAGACACAAACCTGATTTAATTTAGCGCCTAATTCTGTAAATCTATTGGCATCATCCCGAGTTTGGGCGGCAATTTTGTCAATGATCTGGAGCATGGGTTTGGTTAGAGCCGAAAATTTATGGTATCCAGCGGCTGATTTTTCTGAGAGCCTGGCATTTGCCAATAAAGTAGGGATTTGTTGTTTATGGCAGTAAGTCAATAAATTTGGCCATAACTCCGTTTCCATGATGATTAAAATGTCAGGTTTAAAGTGTTTTATAAAACGTTTGTTGGCAGTGGGAATATCATAGGGCAGATAACAATGGAGCACAGAATCGGCAAAGGCGGCTTTCACTCGTTCTGAACCTGTAGGGGTTGTTGTAGTGATTAATAGTTGATGAGTAGGATATTGTTCTAATAAGGCTCTAACCAAAGGGACTGCAGCCAGGGTTTCACCCACAGAAACAGAATGGATCCAGATGATAGGGACGGTTTTTGTTCTGGGAAGCTTGTAACCCAGTCTTTCAGCCCAGCGAAGACGGTAATTCGGTGCCTTTTTCCCTCTAAGCCATAAACGACAAAAAATGAGTGGAATTAACAGGTAAAAAAGAAGGGTATAAAAGAATCGGTACAAGCGTTAAGTCCTTCGTCTTGGAGTTATCTGATTAATTTTGGTGAATTATAGCATGAACAGGAAAGTACAAAAGTATTGAAATTATCAATGAAAAATTAAACTGTGAACATGTCACAGAATTTATAATATATAATAAAAACAGATAGTTGTGATTTAGGTTAATATTCTTTAACAAAATTTGGAGCCTTGTAACCTTCAAAATTGATAAGAGCATGGTAGACTGCATTTTTCGCGATTCTGATGTATTTTTCCAGTTACACAATTACAAGAAACTAATATCAAGGAGAACCTATGTTTAAAACCCTTTTTTATGGCGTGCTGATAGTGTTGGCGTCAACATTGAGCGAAGCAGGCTCTAGCAACATGAAAGATCAAGTCAAAGAAGTTGTACTTGATAATGGTATGCGTGTTTTGTTGGTTAATAAACCTGGTGCACCGAATATAGCCGCTGGCTGGGTGGCTCATGTGGGTTCTGCCAATGAACGCCCTGGAATTACAGGGATCTCTCATTTGTTTGAACATATGATGTTTAAAGGCTCACCTGTTATTGGCACCAAAGATAATCAGCTGGATTCACAAATTCGCCAACAGTTAGATGATATTCGCCAAAAAATGTTTGATGAAGAAAAAAACTATCGCGATCAGTTTCGTCATGGCGTAGGAAAATCGATTTCCGATCCTGCACTTGAAACCGATGCAATGAAAGCACTCAAAGTTGAATTTGAGAAATTGATAAAATTGCAACGTGAAAATATGGTTAAAGATGAATTTGCTTCAGTTTATACCGAAGCCGGTGCTTCAGGTATGAACGCTTTTACTAATCAGGATATGACGGTTTATTTTATTCAGGTTCCAAAAAATAAATTAGAGTTCTGGTTCTGGATGGAGAGTGAAAGATTATTTCAGCCAGTTTTCAGGGAATTTTATAGTGAGCGCGACGTAGTATTTGAAGAGCGTCGTATGAGAACGGAATCTACACCATCTGGCGTGCAGAATGAAGTATTTGAGTCTTTGTTTTGGAGAGGTAGTTCTTATGCCTGGCCTGTGGTTGGATGGCCGAGTGATATCGCAGCAATTACCAGAGAACAGGCGGAAAATTATTTTGATGTTTTTTATGCGCCCAATAATATTACTGTGGGAATTGTTGGTGAGATAGATTTGAGTCAGGCTGAAGAATTAGCCAAAAAATATTTTGGCCGTATTCCTGCAGGTAAAGAACTTCCACCAGAAGTGATCACTGATCGCACTTCACAAAGCGGAGAGATTTTTTATAAAGCAGAAGTTGATGCGCCACCATCTGCTAGCGTTGCATATCATACCACGGCTTTTGCGGCAAAAGATGATCCTGCTCTACAGGTATTAGCTTCCGTTCTAAGTGGAAAAACCGGTCGTTTATACAAAAGATTGGTGTTAAAAGACAAAGTTGCAACTTCAACTTATGCCAGTGCAGATGGTCGTAAATATGATGGAATGTTTGAAATTGTAGCTAATGGTTCTTCAGAAACAGATGCAGAAACTTTGCGAGAAATTATTCTGGAAGAAGTTGAAAAAATAAAAGTGGATGGTATTACTGCTACAGAGTTACAACGTGTAAAAAATAATCTTAGCGCCAGTAAATTTAGAAGAGTAAGAGAAAACTTTCAGTTCTTGATCCAGTTGTTGTATTTTGATGGTCTTAGAAACTGGAATATTATGGATGATTATTTTGAAAACATCCTGAATGTCACTGAAGCACAGGTACAACAGGTGGCAAAAGATTATTTAACGGCTGATAATCGCGGCAATAAATTATATTCCAGAAAAAAAGATGCCACACCTGAGGATCCTGAACTGAGTAAGTTTGATGATCAACAAAAGCAGATGATTAAGCAAATGATGACGAGAGTTAAAACTGTTCCTGTAGATAAAATAAATACAGTTATCACGCAGTTGCAAAGTGCAATGGGGCAGGCTCCAGAAAAAGCTAAAAATGCCATGTTATACATCATTAAAAAATTGCAACTAAAAGTTAGTCAGTAACGGATAAGGAAATAAAAATCATGAAAATTAAATTAATAATAAGTGTCTTATCTGTCGCAGTGTTGGCGGGTTGTGCAAACATACCTGGTTCAATCACAAAAAGCGCTAATATTCCCGCTCGACCGGAAGCCCTTAAATTCCAACCTTTTCACGTAACTATTCCTGTTGATGAAAAATCTCTTAGACAGTTAGACGGTGGTAACCTACTTTATATTCAAGAAGATCACAGTCTTCCATTGGTTCAAATAGGTGTAACCTCAAAAGCAGGTTGGTATTTAACTAATGATGAAAATTTAGCTGTTCCCTATGTTTTAAGTAGTTTGTTAAGAGACGGTGGAACCAGGTCAATGACGCCTGAGCAGGTTGATGAAAAACTGGCATTTATATCGACCAATATTTCTTTTGAAATAGAGGATGTAAGCAGCGGTGGTTATATTGACACATTAACTTCCAATCTTGATGAGAGTTTAAATATTTTTACTCAGATGTTAACAGAATCCAGTTTTGACAAAGAACGTCTTGAAGTGCAGAAAAACAAGGCATTAGAGCGTATTAAAAGACGTAATGATGATACTCGAACTATTGAGCCAAGGGTGTGGGACCGAATGATACGAGGTGAAAATTTCTTTACCGAAAGCATGGCTACAGCAGAACAAATTAAAAATATTTCTCCTGAGATGTTACATCAATTTACCAGGCAGGTTTTTGCATCAGGGCATCTTATTTTTACAGTGAGCGGAGATGTGGATACCGATTCGATGGTAAGTAAATTAAATCAGTTGATTGCCAAGTTGCCAACAGCATCAAAATTGCCTGCTATACCTGATGATATATCTCCTATAGCTCCTGGTTTATACGGTATTAAAAAGGATGACGTGACACAATCCCGAGTCAGCATTGGACACCCAAGCGTAAGGCTGGGCTCAGAAGACGAATTGGCGATAAAAGTCATGAACTACATTCTTGGTGGTGGAGGTTTTACCAGTCGCATAACCAGTCGAGTAAGAAGTGATGAAGGCCTGGCGTATTCAGCTGGAAGCTATTTTTCCACACCCGCTTTTTACGATGGACAGATGAGAGCTTATTATCAGTCAAAAAATGGTTCTGTAGCCTATGCTTTGAAGTTGGTGTTGGATGAAATTAACCGAATTCGCCAGGAGCCAGTAACAGAAAAAGAACTGGATATTGCTAAACAGGGAGTGATTTCATCACTGGGTAATATATTTAGTAGCGCTGAAAACAATGTGAAGCGTTTTGCCAGTGATAAATTAAACCATAGAGATAATCAATATTGGCAGACCTATGAAGCTAAAGTTAATGCTTTAACCAGTGATGATATTTTAGCTGCGGCAAAAAAATATCTTAAACCTGAAGAGTTAAGAATTCTGGTAGTGGGTGCCTTAGATGAAGTGGCAAAAGGTGATGGAACCCATGGAACATTGGAGGAAGTAGCTGGTTTGAAACTTAAACGACTACCTCTGAGGGATCCTTTAACGTTGAAAAATTTGCCATTGGATTAACTCTAAAATAGTGTAATCACCTTAAAAAGGCAGCTAGAATTAGCTGCTTTTATTTGGTTATTTGTAAATAACTACACAATTTTTAACAAGAGCAGAAACGACATCAAAGCTCAACTATGCTATATTGATTACTTAACTTAAGGGGGTTTTTACTATGCAAGTCTTTGAAATGGTGGTACTAGTTGTTTTAATTTCGGTTTGTGCAGGTGTTGTTAAACAATGGCTTAGCCTAAAAACTAACCAGGAATCCAACCAGGAAACTCATGAAGATCAACAAGCTCGTGTTGACGATCTGGAAGCCAGAGTAAAGGTTTTGGAAGCGATCGTTACTGATAAAAAGTTTAGTTTAAATCAGGAGTTTGATGCATTAAAAAAGGAGGCTAGTTAATGGGCTTTTTAATTCCACTGGGTATTATTTTACTGGTTATTTTTTATTTTATAGCCATCTATAATAAGCTGGTATCTTATAAAAATCGTTTTAAAAATGCTTTTTCACAAATTGATGTACAGCTGACACGCCGACACGATCTGATCCCTAATTTGATCGAGACGGCAAAAGCTTATATGAAACATGAAAAAGGAACCCTTGAGGCGGTAATACAGGCTCGTAACCAGGCTGTTACTGCAACCAAAGCTGCATCTGCCCATCCAGATGATCCTGACGCGATATTGGCACTTGCCGGTGCGGAGGGTTTATTAACTGGAGCCATGACAAAATTTATGGCTTTATCAGAAAGTTATCCCGACTTAAAAGCCAATGAAACTATGAGTCAGATGATGGAGCAATTAACCTCTACTGAAAATAAAGTGGCTTTTTCCCGTCAGGCATTTAATGATGCGGTGATGACTTATAATACCTACCGGGAACAATTCCCTAATAGTTTTATTGCCAATACTTATCAATTTAAAGAAGCTGAGTTATTTGAAATTGAGGAACCGGAAGTACGCAAGCCTGTTAAGGTTTCTTTTGATTGATTAGGGATATGTTCCTTTCATTATTATACTAGCTAAAAATCCGGTTGAATGCTCATGAATGGATAGATTTAACCGGAGCTTCAGAGTAATTTTATGGCCGATTTTTTTGAACTACAGGATAAAGCCAAACGCCATACTTCATTATTGGTGTTTTATTTTTTTATGGCTTTTCTCTGTATTATCATTTTGTTAAATTTGGCGATTTGGTTTGCTGGAAATTTAACAGGTCAGTTTGAAATACCACTACAACAATGGCCGTTACATCAATACAGTTGGTTTTCAACATTAGCTATCGTATTACTGATTGGTGGTGTCAGTCTGATCCGTATTATTCAGCTGGGTAATGGTGGTCATGCTGTTGCTAAAATGATGAATGGAAGAAGAATAAAATTCGATACTACTAATACACAGGAGAGGCAGCTGCTTAATGTGGTTGAAGAAATGTCCATTGCCTCTGGCATGCCAATTCCTGCTGTATATATTATGGATAATGAATCGGGTATTAACGCTTTTGTTGCTGGATTAAAACCATCTCAAACGGTTATGGTGGTGACGAAGGGTGCATTAGATACATTCTCACGAGATGAGTTACAAGGGGTGGTTGCCCATGAATTCAGCCATATTTTTAATGCGGATATGCGTATTAATGTCAAACTGATTGGTATTTTGGCTGGTATATTAGCCGTTGGTCAATTGGGCGGCTTTTTCTTACGCTTAACTACCTATTCTCATCATGGTCGACATAGCAGAAGCTTTTCGCGTTCATCTGGTTCTAAAGGAAAAGGAGGACAATTTGTTTTTGTCATCATGATCCTGGGCGCCAGTTTATTTGTCATTGGTTATGTCGGATTGTTTTTTGCGCGTTTAATTAAAGCGGGAATTTCTCGCCAGCGAGAATTTTTAGCTGACGCATCTTCAGTGCAATTTACCAGAAATAAAGATGGTATTGTTGACGCGCTTCTTCAAATTAAAAAAAATACGGTTCATGGTTTGTTGTCAAATGCTCATGCTGAAGAAACCAGTCATATGTGTTTTGAGCAACCGGTAAAAATATCATTAAGTGGTTGGTTAGCAACTCATCCGCCTCTAGATGAGCGAATTAGAGCCCTTAAGCCGAGTTATCGTCCCTCAAAGGCAAGCAGCTCTGTTGACTCGCAATCTGTCACGGAGTTAATTCAGGGAAAAGAGCAGGCAGTGGGCTTTTCTGCCGGGGGAGGATCTCAGGGAAATAGAGTTCAGACTGAGCAGAACGCAGGCAGGTTTAAACCAGCCGTTAATAAAACAAATGGTGCAATCGAAGTAACGCGAGTCGAATCGACTTCGGCTTATCAAACTGCAGATTTACATGCGAAAGAGCTCATCAATTCTATTGGTCACCCCACTGCTGAAAGTGTTCAAAGCGCCTCTAATACAATAAAACAAATTCCCGCTGGAATTTGGCAACAAAGCCAATCTTCAATTCGTTCGGCACAGTTAATGATTTTTGCTTTGTTGATCCATGCGGAGCCAGAATTTTGGCCACAATTGAAAAATTCTCTAAGAGCAAAATTCTCAAATGAAGAAATGGATAAACTAGAGTCCTGGGTGGCGCAGTTACTGCCTTTAAAAGGTTATATCAGGCTTGCTTTGCTCAATCATGTTATTCCTATCTTGCAACCTGTTGCAGAAAAAGATTCTAAAATGTTTTGGGATGAGGTTATGTTTATTATTAAATTTAATAAACAGATCCACATCAGTGAATATATTATTTATGCACTTCTAAAACTTCGTTTAAATACACCCTCGCGATCAGCGGAGATAAAACAACTTAAAAAAGTTAAGCAGGATATCGCTTATTTATTATCTGCGATGTTGTATGCCTCACAACAAGATGTAGTGTCAACCAATCTTCATTATCAAAATATTATGAACCGTTTTGCGCTTGGAGATATTCCAAAAACAGACACAAATTCTTTTGATGCGCCGAAAGTACATAATGCATTATTACGTTTATCACGATTGCAACCTATGTTAAAAAGATCTGTAATAGAGGCCTTGGCTGATGCAGTTATTATGGATGGAAAAATTGATGTGAATGAGTATGAATTATTAAGAACGGTGTGTGATTATTTAGACTGCCCTATGCCACCCTTAGTCGTTGGATAATCTAAGCATTAATCAAATAGCCAGTCAAAAATTTAAAACGAAGCTGTAGCCAGAGTTGATAAACTATCTAAAATGTTTCGAGCAATTCCTTTACATTCAAACTGAGATAAACCGTTTAATTTATCTAATCGAATTCGATTAAGGTGTAAATAAGGAATTTGTTTTTTACCCATTTCTCTTAAATCTCCATATTGCAAAATAGGTAAAAAAGGTCCGTCGCAAAAGGCGCCCATTTTCATAGCTTTAACGCCAGTTTTTAGGGGTAGAGCACTTGATGAATGATGTCCTTTTAATTTACCGGTAAGATATAAACCATCTCTTGCTAAAGCCGCCCCTGGTACAATTCTGACACCAGTGGGTTCGATAGCGTTTGCGGGAATATTATGCATCATGTCATGATATTGTGAAAAATTTGGAAGTATAACTATTCCGGCTGAAGCTTTTGATTCAGGACGATGTACTGAGTAATTGGTGTAAATTTTATTGACATTCCTTGAATAAACTGCCAATTTATTTTCAATGGCTTTCATTAATGCAAAGGCGCGATCTGGTGCTTGATGATCTTTTAAAGACCAACATAAATCTTTAGCAGTATTTGATTGTGTCGTTGTCATTGGAGTCGCCTTACATTAAAAATTCCTGATTCAATGATAACGGTTATCATCTTCAAAAGCGGTGATGCAGTGAACATGCTTCAGGTGACGTATATCACAATTTTTCAATTATCACTCTTGAGTGATCTGGGAGACGATGATGAAAATCTGCACAGGTTTGATCCAGATCATTTATAAAAATATAAAATCTGTTTTAATAGAAATCTCGTTTTTAGGTTAACTAAAGATGAGTCTTGGCCACTTCTTTGTTCTAAGTGAACAATAAGGGATGAAATGCCACAGTTAACACTGTGGTATTGGAAACACCCTAATCCGTTATCAATTACCACAGTTAACTTTTCAACCTGGAAATTGTCTTGTGATCACATGACCCTTTAGATTTTCCGGTTTAGCAATGATCCAATTTTAACAATGATCAAGAATGAGGTGATAACGTGGTAAAGCGTTCATGGGCAGAGCCCTATAAAATTAAAATGGTTGAACTCCTGAAAATGACAACAAAGGAGGAACGAGAAGCTGCTATTGTTGAAGCAGGTTACAATACCTTTTTACTAAAGTCTGAAGATGTTTATATTGATTTACTCACGGATTCTGGCGTGGGTGCAATGAGTGATCGTCAATGGGCTGGTATTATGATGGGGGATGAATCCTATGCTGGTAGCCGAAATTATTATCATTTAAGAGATACCATTGAGGAGTATTATAGTTACAAATACACGGTACCCACACACCAGGGTCGTGGTGCGGAAAATATTTTAAGTAAGATCCTGATCAGTGATGGTGATTATGTGCCGGGAAATATGTATTTCACCACCACCAGACTTCATCAGGAATTAGCCGGCGGCACCTTTGTTGATATTATTATTGATGAAGCACATGATCCTGCCTCTACACATCCTTTTAAAGGCAATGTAGATTTTAATAAACTCAATCAGTTGGTTGAAAAAGTTGGCGCCAGCAAAATTCCTTATATTTGTATTGCCACCTGTGTCAACATGGCGGGCGGTCAGCCGATTTCTATGGGAAATTTAAGGGAGCTACGAAGTTGGTGTGATAAACATGGGATTTTGTTGGTACATGATATGACTCGTGTTGCTGAAAATGCGTTTTTTATTCAGGAAAGAGAAGCAGGATATCAAGATAAGTCTGTTAAAGAAATTGTTTATGAACTTTGTGCATTAACCCATGCGGCAACCATGTCGTCCAAAAAAGATGCCATGGTAAATATTGGTGGTTTTCTTGCAATGAATGACGAAAGTCTTTATGAGAAAGCCTGTGAGTTGGTGGTGGTATATGAAGGGTTGCATACTTACGGTGGAATGGCCGGCAGAGATATGGAAGCATTGGCTATTGGTATTACTGAGAGTGTGCAAGATGAACATATGCGTGCAAGAATCGGCCAGATCGCTTATTTGGGAGAACAGCTTGTAACCGGAGGAATTCCCATTGTAAGACCCTTTGGTGGTCATGCTATTTTCTTAGATGCCAAAGTCATGTTACCTCACATTCCACAAGAACATTTACCTGCTCAGGCACTGGCTGCAGCACTTTATGTTGAATCTGGTATTCGAGCCATGGAACGAGGTGTAGTCTCAGCAGGAAGAAATAAGGAAACCGGTGAAAACTATATGCCTGAACTCGAGCTGGTTAGGCTAACCATTCCAAGGCGTGTTTACACCCAGGCACATATGGATGTGACGGCTGAGAGTGTGATTGAAGTGATGAAAGATGCTGATAAGGTGAAAGGCCTGAAGTTTACCTATGAACCCAAAATGTTACGCTTCTTTCAGGGACGGTTTGCGCCGATTGCCTAGCAACGATCTGGATGGCAGGGGTATTTTTCCTGCCATCGTATCTAACTGAAATTCTTGCATTTGACGATGGTGCTGCCAGACAATTTGGACAAATTAAAGCTGAGCTTGAATCTGCTGGTCAAAAAATTGGAGCGTACGACATGATGATCGCAGGACATGCCAGAAGCCAGGGTTTAATCTTATTATCAAATAATATGAATGAATTTAGTCGGGTAAGTGGATTACGGCTTGAAAATTGGGTTGAAGAAATGTAATCCGTTGAAACCAGGTATTTAAATTTTCACACATTCTGAAGTATGTAACTCACAGCTTTTTCCAGGTTAAATTAGCGTAATAACTTCCTTGATAAACTCTAAGCAAAATCTCTGTATTTGCTCTGGGTGGTTTTTCATGTGTTTTATTTTGGCGTGATGCACCATAGCGGTATGAGCATCTACTACAGCCAGGTAGATGTATACTTCATCATCATTTATTTTTGTTCTTCCTTCAATGATCCAGCGAATGCCATATTCACGATAAAGGTAGGGGTAGGGTTTAATGCCTTTTTCTGCAGTGAGACTTTTAGCGAGTATTTTAAGTGTTTTATTTTTTAATAGTTGATTTTGCAAGGTTTCGTCAATAATGGTTGATATGCGATTTTCAGCCTCAGTCAGGGATGAAGGCACAGTACTGATTTGTATGGGCAAGATGGCAATTTGAGGTAAATCAGGTTGTAACAGTTGATTGAAAATCCAGGAACCAGTCAAAACAGAGATAAATAATAACAATAACAGTTGTAGGGTAGTTTTTAATTTGTTCCATAGATTTTTTGGTAGACGTTGTTTGGTTTTTGTACTTGGTAGGATAGAGGGTTTTCTGGTTTTTGGAAGATTTTCAGATAATGATTTTTGTTCAGGTTTGTCTGATAATATTTCAATCTCTGTCACCCAACGATAACCACGCTTAGGAATGGTTTCTATTAATTGACAGTGTTTAGATAGTTTTCCAAGTTGGCTGCGTAAGTCAGAAATGCTGCGGGTTAGAGTGTCGTCATTGACAATCTGATTTTTCCAGACAGTTTCAAAAAGCTCTGTTCGACTGACAAGTTCCCCTGAACGATCAAGTAAAGTGGTCAGCACCTTCATATTAACAGGGCCTAACCGGATTGTATCTTCTTCTCTTTTGGCCTGACCCAGTTCTGGATAGATGTAGAGGTCACCACAGAGATAGATTTTATAAGATGATGCTGATTTCATGTGCCTGAGTTTATCATTGAAACCTCTCAAAAAAAGGGGTAAAACCGCCCTTTCAGGTTTTCCCGAGGTTTTCCTCAGGTCAAAATTAATCTTTAGAACGATAATCTAAGCTGTGAATATGTTTAGGTAAATCTGTGCAGGTAAAAATTATGAAGACAATTAAATTAACTTTTAAAACCATTGGTATTATTTTTCTTATATTGTTCTGCGGCATTGTTGTTATTCCTGTTCTTGTCAATTTATCCATTTTTGATGAAACCTTGAATCCAGAAATTACTACTACAATACAACCATGGAAGGTGCCAGAGGATGAAACTAATGCTTATTTTTATCTGACAGGCTTTTTTGCCGCAGAAAATGTGCAACCACATGAAGTGGGGCTAACTTTAACAGAGAGATATCGTTTAAATTTAGAACGAAATTCAAAAAAACCAATAACCTACGCAAAAATGGTCAGGTTTATTGATGGATTATTGGACAATAAAGGATTGGATGAACCTTGGAGGAATACTTACACCTCACTTAGCTGTGATTCACGTTTTGAAATAGCTTGTTTAGAAAAAATGGATAAACAACTGTCACTTTATCCCGTGCAGGATAAACGCCTACAATTATTATTGAAACGTTATGATGAAATTATGCAAAAAACACGTTATGTCGAAACTACAGAACAACGTGCAGAGATACCTCTTCCACCTCTTGGTGGATTAATGAAATTAAGTCGGTTGAAATTAGCGCTCGCATATCATCAAAACGACAGGACAGAATTCTTAAGTCAGATTAAAACCAATATAGACTTTTGGCGTATGATGTTCATTGATGGAAAAATGTTAATTAGCAAATTAATTGCCATAAGTGCTATCAGGAATCATTTACAAATTCTTTCAGAAGTTATT
Source organism: Enterobacterales bacterium (assembly GCA_041556195.1). Taxonomy (GTDB): domain Bacteria; phylum Pseudomonadota; class Gammaproteobacteria; order Enterobacterales; genus 21-14-all-40-8. Next base: position 29,687 of record JBFFIY010000002.1, on the reverse strand, counting down.
GCTAAGGAGGAGCTAAGCCATGTAGAGCAAATACAAGTAGCAGAGGATTTAAGTTTATTAATGAATGAGAAGTGGAGTATTGCTGAAGCCTTTGTCTCTGAACATCGAATGATTGCTTCCAGTATTGAAAACTCCGATTGGAAGGTACAGCTAAGTCAGTTCTTTTGGCAGAAAAATGCCACACAAAACAATCATTATAAATATTTTACTCAGGTTATGCTTGAACTGAGCCAGTTATCCTCCACGGAATTTTATAAGCAAATGCAAGCTTGCAAAAAACAGGGTGCAGACTCTACTCTTGCATGTTTTGGCTGGGACGGGGAGTCTTTTAAGCATTTTCTAAATCCTTATAATATGTACGGCAATTGGCTTATTGGGGCAGTAATGTTTGATGGAGATAAGTATATTGCAAGAACGCATGATCTAAAAGGGTTGTTGAATTTGGTAAAATTACAATTAGAGATCAAGCAATACCCACAAAAAACAGTCGAAGAAGTTATTAAACATTCTAAATACACCAATCCTTACACTGAAGAACCCATGTTGTTTAATTCAGAAAGTGAGGAGATCAGCTTCCCATGTAACCAAACTAAATTTCAGTGCAAGGTAAGGTTAACTAAGAGGAAGTGATAAATTCAAGGATGAACAGGTTCCGGCATGTAGTCTGATCCTGTCCATACTTCGACTTTCAAGCCTGTAGTTAGACTGCGAAGTTGTTTTTCAAGAAGTTGCCACTCTTCTGACTGAGTAAAAGCAGCCCAGTGTGTCATGAGATCCCAACTAATGGCAATTTTGTGGGCTGGCTCTCCCAGCATATTTCGACTGGCTCTAAATTCTATAATTTTTTTATCTTTTATTAATGCCGTGACTATGCGCTTGATGAGACTCCAATATATTTCTTCATCAACTCCCGGTGCCAGATTATAAGTTAAACTTGATTCAATCATGAAGAAGCACTCAATTAATTTTAACTCTAATAATACAAATATAGACTAATTGAGTGCTATGGCTAGTTATTGAGAGAGAATAAGCACTATTATATTATCCCGAGATCAGATTTAAACTGCCTGAGAAAGCCTGTTGTCCATCAGCACAAGTGCTTGTGAAAGATCGGCAATGATATCGTCCACATGTTCAAGCCCTACTGATAAACGGATCAGACTATCGCTGATCCCGGCAGCTTTTCTTTCATCTGCTTCATAGGGTGAATGGGTCATTGAGGCCGGGTGTTGTATCAAAGTTTCAGCATCACCCAGACTCACTGCAATACCACACATGCTTAAGTTGTTCATAAAACAGACGGCATCATCAAAAGAACCTTCTATTTCGAAAGCAAGTACACCTCCGGCGGCTTTCATTTGTTTTTTTAGAAGTTTATGTCCCGGGTGAGAGCTTAGCCCGGGATAGTTCACTGCTTTCACTCTTGGATGAGATTCAAGAAACTCTGCCACAATTTGAGCATTTGAGCAATGACGTTCGACTCTTACTATGAGTGTTTTAAGGCCACGAATAATAAGCCATGCATCATTTGGGCTTAATACTGCACCCATGTCTTTAAGTGTTGTGAGTTTGATATTTTCGATCTGTTCAAAACTGCCACAAGTGACACCGGCTATAACATCTCCATGACCATTGAGGTATTTAGTGGCACTATGAATGATGAGATCAATGCCAAATTTAGCAGGATTTTGTAGAACTGGAGATAAAAAAGTATTGTCAACAATGCTAATAAGCTGGTGTTTTTTGGCGATAGAAGCTACTTTTTCCAAATCAATGACGACTAGATTAGGATTGACAGGTGTTTCAAGATAGATGACTTTGGTGTTACTTTTTATGGCACCCCGTATTTCCAGTTCGTTAGTCATATCAACAAAACTGACTTCAATCCCAAATTGTGGAAATTGATGGTTCAGTAGAGAAAAGGTACAACCATATAGGGCTGAAGAGGCGATTAAATGATCTCCTGCTTTAACATTAGCCAGTAAAGTAGCGGAAATAGCTCCCATGCCTGAACCAAAGGCTGCAGCATCTTCGGTTGATTCAAGTACTGCCATACGACGTTCAAGCTCTCGAACAGTGGGATTTCCCAATCTTCCGTAAATAAATCCAGGCTCTTCACCCATAAACCGGGCTGCACCTTGAGCGACATCATCAAATAAATAAGTGGAGGTTTGATAAATAGGGGTACTTAATGCGCCGAACTGCTCATCTTTGAGCTTTCCTGCATGGATGCTGTTTGTTTCGATATGATTGTAGGTACTCATCACAAAAGCTCTCTTAAAACTTAGATATGCGAGGAGTGAAGATCCAGTGGATCGTATCGCTCGCGATATAACAGATCGTTATCTCAAAGCATGTAAAGAGAAGCTTTGATTTCGATCAATTATACACGAGCCTAATTAAATAATGCAAATATGGATGTATGCCGTATTATTTAATGATAAAACCAGATGCTTAAGCAGCTTTTTCTCCCGTATGGTTATGATGATTTGAGCAATGAGGAAACATATGGATCTCTGCTGATACAGTATTAGTTTCCAGTTTTTTATTGATATAGGCATTTATACCCATAAGTAGCAATAAAGCACTTGGGCTGATGATTAGGGCGTTAACTATGGTTACAGGTAATATGAATCCTGCAATAACGATGATAGCCATAGTTACGAAACCTAAGTTGCGAAAAATTTTTAAAGTCGTAGCGTTTATGGTCATGATAGTAACTCTTTAGTTAAGCTGATGTTATTACTATATGCCTGGAATCGAGGTTTAACAAACGGAAAATACTTAGCTCTATGGGTGAATTTGATTCACCTGTTATTCTGACCTATGAGCGAATGTCAGGGAAACTGAATCCATTCAATTTTTTGAACCAATTGAGAAAGTCGCAAATATCCTGCCTTTGTTTATCATGAGGTCGATAAACCGCATAACAAGCATGAGGGAAAAACACTTTCTCGTCAAATGGTCTAATTAATTGCCCCTGATTTATGGCTGGAGATTCAATGGGTAAAGCTCCAAGAGCGAGTCCTAAACCCTGATGTGCGGCCTGAATAACTCCATCATAACTACTCAGGCTTAGATGTGTATTTGACTCAACACCATTCATTCCAAATGCCATGGCAAATTTTGACCAGCTATCTCCCATAGTGGACAGGTGTAATAGAGGAACTTCAAGGATTTGCCTGATGTTGTGCAGTTGGTGTTTTTCTGCAAACTCCGGTGAACAGACAGGCGTAACTTCAATATCAAATAATTTTTCAGAGATCACACCTTCCCAGTTCCCATCTCCTAATCGGATGGCCAGGTCAATTTCATCATAACGCAGATCGACCAGATTCAAGCCAGTTTCAAGTCTTAGTTCGATTTCAGGAAACTCAGCCTGAAATAAACTCAATCTTGGGATAATCATATTGCTGGAAATGCTGGGAAAGGTTGAAATTCTTAATGCGGGGGATGAGAACTTTTGTTTTAAAGAGGCTGTGCCATGATCGAGTCTTTGAAACACATCCTGTACTACCAGAAGATAATGTTGTCCCGCCGATGTAAGCCCTACACCTCGAGTTAACCGGTTAAATAAAGAAATACCCAGGTTTTCTTCTAAAGCTTTGATCTGATGACTAATGGCCGAAGGGGTTAAATGTAACTCTTCTCCTGCCTTTTTAAAGCTGGAATGCCTACCGGCGACTTCAAATAAGTGTAGTAAATGTAAGGGAGGTAGTTTTCTTGCCATAATTTTGACCTAATCCTTGACAAAAATGCCAGGACCAATTTTTGAACAGCTTTAGCTGGCTCGAAGAGCGAACAACATGGATGCTGTGAGTAAACTCGCAAAAATATCACGGGTATAACTCAATTCATTCAGTATTTCTAAATTCAATAATAAAATACGGGTAAAGTATAAAGCAATTAATGATTGGTTTTTAGGCTAAACTGAGTTAACACAAAGTATAGAATAATGAAGAGAGGGTCCAAATATGAATATATACCCACAGGCACAAGCATGTTCTGCCAATACCCATGTTGTGGAAAATACCTCTCACGCTTTGGAAAATTATAATTTATTTTCTCAAGATCTTGCTTTAAAAGAGGCTGTGATCCGAGAAGGTGCTGAGTGGGCTGTTTCTGAACTTGAAAATTTTGGTCAGCTCTGTGGTTCTGGTGATCGAATACTTTGGGGGATGCAGGCTAATCAAAATAAGCCTGTTTTGCACACACATGATCGCTTTGGTCATCGAATTGACCAAATTGAGTACCATCCTGCCTATCATAAATTGATGCAATCCTCTGTAAAACAGGGTTTACATGGTAGTCCATGGATAAATCCCAGGCCAGGTGCTCATGTGGCTCGTGCGGCGGCAAGCTATTTACAAACACAGGTAGACGCCGGGCATGGATGCCCTATCACCATGACTTTCGCCAGTTTTCCAACATTACAGAAACAACCTGATATTGCAAAAGACTGGCTCCCAAAGATTTTATCTGACCAATATGATCCAGGAAATATTCCCTGGTATGAAAAAAACGGTCTGACCATTGGCATGGCTATGACAGAAAAACAGGGGGGAAGCGATGTTCGTAGTAACAGCACTCGCGCCATTCCCATTTCGAAAAAAGGATCAGGGAAAGCTTATGAATTAGTCGGCCACAAATATTTTGTTTCAGCCCCCATGTGTGATGCTTTTTTGGTGCTAGCTCAAGCTGATGGCGGAATCTCTTGTTTTCTGGTGCCACGATGGCGTCCCGATGGCAGCAAAAACCCGTTCCAGATCTTGCGATTAAAAGACAAGATGGGCAATGTTTCCAATGCCTCCAGTGAAACTGAATTACGCGGTGCCTATGGTTGGTTAATCGGAGATGAAGGGCGGGGAGTTGCCAACATTCTGGAAATGGTTTCGCTTACTCGATTCGATTGTATGGTGGCCTCAGCTGGCATGATGCGCCAGGCTGTGAGTCAAATTACCCATCATTGCCATTATCGAGCAGCTTTTGGGAAAAAACTTGATCAACAACCACTCATGCAAAATGTATTAACAGATCTAACACTGGAAGCCGAGGCTTCAGTCGCTATGTCCATGCGCGTTGCCAGAAGACTTGATGAGGCGGGATCAAATGAACAGGCACAACATTTTGTTCGTTTAGCAACGGCCATTGGAAAATACTGGATCTGCAAACGCTCCCCTGCCCACGCCTACGAGGCGATGGAATGTATTGGTGGTTCCGGGGTCATGGAGAACAGTATTATGCCTCGTTTATATCGAGAAGCCCCTATTAACACCATTTGGGAAGGTAGCGGAAATGTACAATGTCTGGATGTGTTACGCGCTATGAATAAAGCACCGGGCTCGGTAGATGCATATCTGGCAGAACTGGAATCGTCTCAAGATCAGAATATGTTATTTGATAATTACCTGCTTAAATTAAAAAAGGCATTATCTGATAAAAAAGATTTGGAATATAATGCGCGCTCTCTGGTTGAAAAAATGGCATTAGCATTACAGGCTTCCTGTTTAATTCAGAGCGGTGATCCAGTAGTATCCGATGCATTCTGTCAGGCACGATTAGGTAAACAGTCTGGTCTGGTTTATGGCATGCTTCCAGGAGGAATTGACTGCCACAAAATTATAGAACGAGCTCGTCCAGATTTGGACTGAGGCAGAACCATCAGATCAATTGCAAGATAAAGGAAAATAGAAACATGCACAATCAAGATGCACTCAGCATTCAATTAGTACAAATGGAAATATACTGGCATGATGCCAGGGCTAATTGCTCCCAATTAGAGGAGCGTTTGCTTAGCCAAACTGAACATTCAGATATTATTTTGCTACCTGAAATGTTCAATAGTGGTTTTTCGATGCGACCGGATCAAGTGGCAGAATCCATGCATGATGAAACCGTACAATGGATGGCTGCCATGGCTAAAAAGCTGGATACAGTCATTGTTGGTAGTTTGGCCATCAGAGAAGATGGGGATTGTTATAATCGTATGATCTGGATGCCCCCATCGGCAAAATATCAGTATTATGATAAAAAACACCTTTTTGCTATGGCGGGAGAACATGAAAGGTATCGGGCTGGCACGGAGCGTGTGGTTGTGCAGTACAAGGGTTGGCGCATTTTACTGCAAGTCTGTTATGACTTGAGGTTTCCAGTATGGTGTGCTCAACAGGGTGATGATTATGATTTGATGCTGTTAGTTGCCAACTGGCCAGATGCTCGTGCTTCGGCATGGAATAAATTATTACCAGCTCGCGCTATCGAAAATCAGGCCTATGTTGCTGCCGTTAACCGAGTGGGGGCAGATGCTCGAGATTTAGTTTACGCAGGAAGCAGCCAATTACTCGATCCTTTAGGCGATACCCTTATAAATCTTGGGGATAAACAAGGTGTTAGCTGTTATTCAATCAGTTTAGATACTCTCAAACAATCCAGAGAACAATTGCCATTTTTGAAAGATGCAGAGGCTTTTATTATAAAAAACTGAAAGATACTTACTTCTTATCCTATGAAAAATAGAGGTTTTTTCTCTTTAGCCACTGGTGTTTTTATATTGTCTCAAGTACAATCCTCGCCCAATGCGCTGTAACAAATTGTTTCGTATTATTGATGTATTCCTAAAAAAAGAACAGTTTTCGCCATTTGAGCGAAATATTACCTTTTTTCAAGGGCCGCTGAATATGATCTATGTCAATTTGATCACTAAGAATGAAAAATTACAGCTAAATAAACTCATAAACCCAGATCTGATACAAATGGTTTATGAAAATAAAAATCGCTTTCAATATGATTCTAATTTGGGGACTTATGGGGATGGCTATAGGCAAAAAAATAAAATTGACGTTAGTGACGCTTTTGGCGTCATTAATGAGTCAAGCTGCCTTGGCGGATATTCAGTACAACCTGACAAAGGGGGTAACTGAAACCAGCCAAGAGGTATACGACTTACACATGATCGTGACTTGGGTCTGTGTGGTTATTGGGGTGGTGGTGTTTGGAATAATGTTTCTTTCTATGTTTTTACATAGTAAATCAAGAAATCCTGTTCCGGCGAAGTTTTCTCACTCTACGCTGATGGAAATTATCTGGACCACGATCCCTTTCGTGATTCTAATTTCATTGGCGGTCCCTGCAACCAAAACACTCATTAGTATCGAAGATAATAGCAAGTCAGATATTGATATATTAATTACTGGTTATCAGTGGAAATGGGAATACAAATATCTAGAAGAAGACATTTCATTTTTCAGTAATCTGTCTACTCCTTCTGAACAGATTAATGGTGAAGCTCCAAAAGGTGAGCATTATCTGTTAGAAGTAGATAAACCATTAGTTATCCCTGTAGGTAAGAAAATCCGCTTTTTAGTAACCTCTAAAGATGTTATCCATTCCTGGTTTGTTCCAGCATTTTCCGTTAAACAAGATGGAGTTCCCGGTTTTATCAATGAAGCCTGGACGCGGGTGGATAAACCGGGTATTTACCGTGGTCAATGTACAGAGCTTTGCGGTAAAGATCATGGTTTCATGCCAGTAGTGGTTGAAGTTAAGTCCGCTGAAGACTATGCCAGTTGGATTGCAGAGCAAAAAGTTTTACAGGAGCAGGCTAAAATTGCTGCCGCTGCCGCCTCAGCCACAAGCTGGTCAAGAGAAGACCTCATGGCTAAAGGTGAAGAAATTTATAATGCTAAGTGTGCCGCTTGTCATGGTGTGGATGGTAAAGGTGCTGGTCCTTTCCCTGCGCTTGATGGCAGTAAAATAGCAAATGGTCCTGCAGATCCTCATATCAATGTTGTTGTTAATGGTAGCAGTAACAATATGATGCCAGCCTGGAAAGGCCAGTTAACCGATGCTGAAATCGCAGCAGTTATCACATTCGAACGTAATGCCTGGTCTAATAAGGCTGGCGATTTAGTTCAACCTGCCCAAGTGGCTTCTACGGCTAAACAATAGGAGGATGGTCATGAGTACAATCGAACATACAGCAGACCACGATCATCATGATCACAAACCGACAGGTATAACTCGTTGGTTATTTACTACCAATCACAAAGATATTGGCACCATGTATCTGATTTTTTCATTACTGATGTTTTTTGTCGGTGGTGGCATGGCCATGGTTATTCGTATGGAGCTTTTTCAGCCAGGCCTACAAATTGTAGATCCGGCCTTTTTCAATCAAATGACCACAATGCATGGTTTGATTATGGTATTTGGTGCCGTTATGCCGGGTATGGTTGGTTTTGCCAACTGGATGATCCCGATGATGATTGGTGCACCTGATATGGCTCTACCCAGAATGAACAACTGGTCATTCTGGCTATTGCCCGCAGCATTTACCATCATGATCCTGACACCCTTTATGGATGGTGGTGGCCCAGCTTTTGGTTGGACCTTCTATGCTCCATTATCCACAACTTATGCTCCGCCCAGTACTGACTTTTTTATCTTTGCGGTACATATTATGGGAATGTCTTCCATTATGGGAGCCATCAATGTCATTGTTACCATCATGAACATGCGTGCCCCTGGCATGACATACATGAAAATGCCTTTGTTTGTATGGACATGGTTTATTACGGCTTTCCTGTTGATTGCTGTTATGCCTGTTTTGGCTTCGGTAGTAACCATGATGTTAACCGATAGAAACTTTGGAACCAGCTTTTTTGATGCTGCTGGTGGTGGTGATCCGGTGATGTTCCAGCATATTTTCTGGTTCTTTGGTCATCCTGAAGTGTATATTATGATCTTGCCTTCTTTTGGATTAGCTTCAGCCATTATTCCGACCTTTGCTCGTAAAAAACTGTTTGGTTATTCTTCAATGGTTTATGCAACAGGTTCAATCGCAGGTTTGTCTTTTATCGTTTGGGCGCATCACATGTTCACAACCGGAATGCCCCTTGCTGCAGAACTTTTCTTTATGTATGCCACTATGCTTATTGCTGTGCCAACGGGTGTAAAGGTATTTAACTGGGTTGCTACCATGTGGCAGGGATCAATGACTTTTGAAACGCCTATGTTATTTGCTATTGCATTTGTGATTTTGTTTACCATAGGTGGTTTGTCTGGCGTGATGATGGCCATAGCACCTCTTGATACTCAATACCACGATACTTACTTTATTGTGGCGCATTTTCACTATGTACTATTCCCTGGAGCCATCTTTGGCGGATTCGCAGGTGCCTATTATTGGTTACCTAAGTGGACTGGACATATGTATTCAGAAGGACTGGGTAAAGCGCATTTCTGGACATCAATGATTTTTGTTAATATGACCTTTTTCCCTATGCATTTTTCTGGATTAGCGGGGATGCCTCGTCGTATTCCTGATTACTCTCAGCAATTTGCTGACTTTAATATGTGGTCAAGCATTGGTGCATTTGGCTTAGGTCTAAGCCAGTTAATATTTGTCTGGATGCTGATTAAGACTGCCAGAGGTGGAGAAAAAGCCCCGGCAAAACCTTGGGATGGTGCCGAAGGTTTGGAATGGACATTGCCTTCACCAGCACCCTATCATTCATTCTCTACACCACCAAAAATTGATTGAGATATTTTGAGTTAATAGTGAATTATTCACATGAATGATAGAACAGAGCTAAAGGCTAAAAATCGAAAACTACTACTACGCTTACTTAGCGTAGTAGCGGGCATGACGCTTTTCGCTTTTGCATTAGTGCCTATCTATGATGTTTTTTGTGATTATACCGGGATTAATGGCAAAACAGGTGGCCAGGAAGAGGCTGCTACGGACATGCAAATTGACGGATCCAGAGAGATTTCTTTAGATTTTATTGCGATGAAATCAAGTGATATTAAAGCAAGTTTTCATCCGCGTCAGTCCAAGATGGTAGTTCATCCCGGCAAAGTATATTTAACCGATTTTTTTGTTAAAAATGATACAGATAACCCCGTTATTCTACAGGCTGTTCCCAGTGTATCACCTGGATTAGCGGCCTTAATGTTACATAAAACAGAATGCTTTTGTTTTAACCAGCAGCCCTTGGCTGCTGGTGAAGAAAAATGGATGACATTACGCTTTTTTCTGGATACTGAGTTTCCAGAAGATATTCATAATTTGACCTTGCAATACACCCTGTACGATATTACAGGTAAAGGGGAAACAGGAGCTGTTGCCGCTAATTAAATAGAATAATCCGGTAAACAGAATAAACCTGAATGTTTGGAGCCTCTTAGGAGAATAAAAAATGACAGATAATGAAAATAAATACGAAAGTTACTATGTTCCTGCACAGAGTCATTGGCCTATAGTAGGTTCAATTGCTTTATTCCTGATAGCATTTGGTGCCGGTACGCTAATGGGAGATTTAAGATCGGGTGAACCGGGTTATGGAAAATGGATCCTTTTTTCTGGCTTGGCTATTGTTATTTACTTTGTATGGGGCTGGTTCAGAGATCAGATCAATGAGTCAATGAGTGGACTGTTTAGTAAGCAGTTGGGTATGTCTTATCGTCAGGGTATGATGTGGTTTATTGGTTCAGAAGTGATGTTTTTTGCTGGATTCTTTGGTGCTTTATATTATGCCAGAGCCATTGTTATGCCCTGGTTGGGCGGAGCGGGCAATAACGCTATGACACATTTGCATCTTTGGCCTGATTTCATTCCTAACTGGCCAATGATCATGACACCAGGTGGCGGTACAACTGAAGCCATGAGCCCTTGGGGATTACCTCTGATTAACACTATTTTATTGGTAACCAGTAGCTTCACTCTTACCTGGGCACATCATGCACTGAAAGCGGGTGAGCAAAAAAAATTAATTTGGGGCATGATCCTGACGGTACTTTTAGGTGTAGCGTTCTTATTTTTCCAGGTAGAAGAATATGTAGAAGCTTATACAGAAATGGGATTAACACTTGATTCAGGTATTTATGGTTCAACGTTCTTTCTGCTAACCGGCTTTCATGGTATGCACGTAACACTAGGTACAATCATGTTGATTGTTATGTTGATCCGCTGCGCTAAAAGCCATTTTACCAATGAAAATCATTTTGCCTTTGAAGCTGCAGCCTGGTATTGGCATTTTGTTGATGTGGTCTGGTTAGGATTGTTTATATTTGTATATATTCTCTAATTTTCCACAAATAAAATAAACACTTTCAAACCGAGGATATCCTCGGTTTGTTTGTTTTAGGGTGAGTTGTATTTTTGAATTTGCAGTTACGGGATGAGCCCATGAGGTTGTAAGTCGCCGGTTTTAATTCCTATTATTATTAATGCTACGAGCGCAGCAGCTGAAACAACACGAACGGTCAGGGAATTAACCAGACTCTTTTTATTGTCTGGCTCCTTTTTTGATAGAAAAAATAATCCTCTAAATAGACTGACTAGCATTACCGCAAGAGTGATAAAAATTAGAGTTTTAATAATCATAGGAGTGTGTGCTCCGGTTAAATGCTTAAAGTTTGTTAATCTGAACTCAAGTTAGTTAGTATACCAGTTTTGGATTTATGAGTTTAAAAAACCGTATTTTAGAGGAAATTGGCTAATTAGAGTGTATTGGCTAACAAGTGTAACAACAAGAAAGTATAGGCTAAATTGAGTATTGATGAAAATTATTAATAGATGGCTCACAGGGTTGTTATTGATAGCAGTATTTTCCAGTTTGATGTCATTAGGGTTTTGGCAGCTGGATAGAGCCCGACAAAAACAACAGTTGCTCGATGTCAGAGCAGAACAAGGTTCGGCGGAACCGGTATCACTTGAAACTTTGATTGATCCATCCAGATCACAGTTTATGCCTGTAGTTGTACAGGGCCACTGGCAAGATGAGTGGACATTTTTTTTAGACAACCGTATTCGCCAGGGTCGTCTGGGGTATAATGTATTCAGCTTATTTATGAGCGATCAAAATTTGGCAGTGTTAGTTGATAGAGGCTGGCTTCCTTTCACTAATGGTCCAAGGCAATTTGCAGCTCCAAAACCATCAAATTTACAAAACAGGGTAATGGGTTACGTTTATCTGCCCGGTGATTATCGGGTGGTAGATTTGCCTGAAATTGAATTGAATAAAGCTATACCTTTACCGGGTTTGAATCTCACGCAGTTTCAAGCATTTTTTCAAACAAAAGGCATCCAATTGATGCCGTTAGTGGTGAGACAAACTTTTCCAGAGTCTGAACAGGGTTTGTTAAGAGAGTGGGCGATTGCCATCATGACACCTGATCGACACATTGGTTATGCTATTCAATGGTTTGCTCTGGCAACGGCATTGTTGGTGTTAGCCCTGATAGTTAGAAATCGAGAGCTTGTAAGAAATCGAGCATTAAAGAGTGCTAAAAAAATATGACAGCAGAAAATCAAAATACCCCCTCTACAGAAAAACCTACGACTCAAAATCGATCTACCATGGTGGCATTATTGCTGGTGTTTGCTTTGCCCATCATCATTGCCTACAGTGGATGGTGGCTTGGCTGGTTTAAGGATCTTTCAACGGTAAATAAGGGTGAGTTACTTAAGCCTGTAATTTTACTTGAAGATACCGGTTTACAATATCAGGGGAGAGATCTGTTAGAGAAAGATCTGAATCACCACTGGTGGCTCTTATACGTAGCAGAAGATAAAAATTGTCAGCACAAGTGTCAGGTTAATGCCTATCTGATTAATCAAACTCGTGTGGCTCTCGCTAAAGAAATGGATCGAGTTGAGAAATTAATGGTGAATTATGGAGAAGGATTTAGCGAAGAGTCCAAATTATATGTGGCCAAACATTTTTCTAACCCCAGATTCAACTGGATTAAGAGATCTGAACGATTAAAGCCTGGTTATGTGTACCTGATGGATCCATTGGGTAACATTATGTTGCGTTATGAGGCGGTTAATACGGATCGGGAAGCCAGTTTCCGCGGCAAAGAAATATTATTTGATCTTAAAAAATTGCTTAAATTTTCAAGGTTGGGCTAAGCGCGTCATGATGTATCGTATCAATAGAAATTTGGCGTTATTTGCTACTACATTGGCTTTGGTGGTCGTTCTACTGGGTGCTTATACACGTTTAAAAGATGCTGGACTTGGTTGTCCTGATTGGCCGGGTTGTTATGGCTCTTTAACCGTACCTAGTGAGGTTGAGCATATTGAACAGGCTGAACAGGCATTCCCGGAAAGGCCGGTTGAAGCTGAAAAAGCCTGGGCTGAGATGATTCATCGCTATTTTGCCAGTTCTCTGGGTTTAACTATATTAATAATTGCTTTTCTGGCTTGGAGGCAAAAAAAATCCAGGCAACCTCAATTGTCTGAATCTACAGGCTTTTCCGGGATAAAACTTCCATTATTTTTAGTTGTTTTGGTGATTTTTCAAGGCATGCTAGGTATGTGGACTGTTACCATGAAACTTAATCCTGCTGTTGTTATGAGTCACTTATTAGGCGGCATGACAACATTTTCTCTGTTAAGTACTTGGGCTTTAATTAACCAAAATAAGGTTCGTTCATTTAATATTTCAGCCAATGATTCTGCAAATAACCGCCGTTCTGCAGCTATCGCATTGATTTTTGTGGTGCTTCAAATAGCACTTGGTGCATGGACAAGTGCCAACTATGCAGCGCAGGTTTGTGTTGATTTACCCATATGCCAAGGTGATTGGTGGCAAAATCTTCGTCCTGTTGAAGCTTTTAAATTATGGGGACATGGGGCTGACAATTATGAGTTCGGCGTAAAATCCCTGGAAGCTCGAAGCACCATACATATCACCCATCGATTATGGGCATTGTTTACAATGATGGCAGTGTTTTGGGCCAGTTGGAAGTTAATCACCAGTGGATCTCCCATGATTAAATCCCTGGGTAAAATATTGTTGGTATTGGTATTACTGCAATTTGCCTTAGGTGTGTCAAACGTCTTTTTCCACTTACCGCTAGCCATTGCTGTGGCTCATAATGGCGGTGGTGCTTTGTTGCTGGCTCTATTGGTGATGATCAATGTAACGCTCAGGCTCAATAGCAGCTCGCAAGATCAGGATAAGAGTTAATTATGGATCCGCAACAGAACCAACAATCATTAGGCTGGCGTGACTACTATGAGATGACCAAGCCAAAAGTGGTCGCAATGTTACTGTTAACCTCTGTGATAGGTATGTATTTGTCTACGGATCCTGCCATTAATCCATGGGTTCCTTTGGATATATTAATACTGGCAAATCTGGGTATTGGTTTTGCGGCAAGTGGTGCCGCAGTAGTTAATCATGTAGTAGATGCAAGAATTGATGCCATCATGGCAAGAACAGATTCCAGACCAATTCCTACGGGAAAAATACCCCCCAGAAAGGCCATAATATTTGCGTTTACGTTATCTGTGTTTTCAATGTTGATTTTAGGGTTCTTTATTAATTGGTTGACGGCAATTTTAACTTTTGCTGGTCTGGTCGGTTATGCTTTTGTGTATACCATGTATCTAAAAAGAGCTACGCCACAAAACATTGTTATTGGTGGTGTCTCGGGTGCCATTCCACCACTACTTGGCTGGACTGCCATGACAAATTCCATCGATCCCTCTGGGTTGCTATTGGTGTTGATTATTTATACATGGACTCCTCCCCATTTCTGGGCATTAGCCATCCATCGACGCGATGATTATGCTAAAGCAAATATTCCCATGTTACCTGTGACGCATGGAATTGAGTTCACTAAAACAGCGACTTTGCTTTATACCGTTTTATTGATATTGACAACGATGTTGCCCTATCTTACTGGTATGAGTGGTGTCATCTATTTAGTCGGAGCTTTGTTTCTGGGACTTGGATTTTTATATCATGCATGGGAGCTAAAGTTTAATCCACAAGCAAATTCCGCGATGAAAACATTCGGATATTCCATCGCTTATTTGATGGCATTATTTGTAGTTCTGCTAACTGATCATTATTTATTCTTCAGTCCAATTGCACTCTAACTTTTGAACAGATAAAGGCGACTTAATACATGAAAAAAAATACTCGAACGGCTTTGTTGGTGGCTATTATGCCTATTATGGTTGCCGTTGGATTTATGCTGAAAGTAATTAATGAAAACAATCAGTCACAAAACCCAAAAATCATTAAGTTGTATCCATCGGAAAAAACACTTTCAGATTTCTCTCTAAACTTAGGTGGAGGAGGTTCGTTTAACAATGGGTCAATTAATGGGAAATGGACGGTGCTATTTTTTGGTTACACTCATTGTCCGGATGTGTGTCCAACGACCATGGCAAATTTGGCAAAGGTGGTTGGTTTTATTAAACCTGAACTTAAAAATAATCTACAGGTCGTTCTTGTTAGTGTTGATCCTGAAAGAGACACGCCGGATCATTTGCAACAATATGTGAAATATTTTAATAAAAATTTCAAAGCAGCTACGGGTTCACATGATCAACTACAAGGCTTTGCAAAGGCATTAGGCGCAATTTATTATCAAAATAAAACCGATGAGCATGGGCAATATCTAATTGATCATACCAGCAAGGTTTTTGTGATTAATCCCAAGGGTATGAGGGCGGGTATTTTTGATGGTCAAATTATGCCTCCGGCCACGGCATACCCGGCACAACAAATAGGTTGGGATCTGCAGGTATTATTGAAGAGATAATAGTTACGGGTGCATTTGGCAACTCGTGAATAGCTACAGATAATATACGATCAGCTTCGTGCCCAACTGATTTTTTCAGGATTATCAGCTATGATGATCTTGTATTCTTTCACAACCTTGAGTTCTTATGAGTCAATTTCCCCTAGAACAAGATCCAGAACGCCAACAAGAACTGGAAAAGTATGATTCGCCTACTGCCAGCAGGAACTATATCTTGCAAGTGTTGGAGCAGTTAGCAAAACCTGCTGAGTTGGATGAGCTTTGCCAATGTTTTGCAATTACAGATGAAGAAGCCATTCAAAAATTGGGTTTTCGTTTACGGGCGATGGAACGTCAAGGTCAGATCATCCGGGATCGCCGTGCTCGTTATGGTCTGATTGAGCATATGAATGTGCAACGAGGTAAGGTTATTGGCCATCCCGATGGTTTTGGTTTTGTTAAGCTTGATAAGGGGGGCGAAGACTGGTTTTTAACACCCAGAGAAATGCGTTTTCTGTTACCCAACGATACGGTTCTGGTGACGGTTAAAGGTATTAATCGTAAGGGGCGGATTGAAGCAGCGGTTGCGCGAATTGTTGAAGAAGGCACAAAAACCATCGTAGGCCAATATCATCATAAGGATGGATTAAGATATGTGGTACCAGAAGATAAACGTATCAGTTTTGATATTCAGATAGATGAAGCCTCCACCTTAAAAGCTAAAAAAGGTGAATTGGTTTTGATGGAACTAACCCGGAGACCGGGTCGTCATGAGCCCGCTATGGGGCATTTGGTTGAGGTGCTGGGACAACCAATGGCACCCGGTATGGAAATCGCCATAGCACTGCGTGCATTTGATCTACCCTTTGCCTGGCCAGAGCAGGTTACCAAAGAAGTAGCGGCTTTTAAAACAGTGGTTAGCACAAAAGATATTAAGGGTAGAATAGATTTATCTCACCTGCCTTTAGTGACTATTGATGGTGCTGATGCGCGTGATTTTGACGATGCTGTGTATTGTGAAGCCAAAGTCAGTGGTGGTTGGCGTTTATGGGTGGCAATTGCCGATGTGAGTCATTATGTAAAACCTGACTCCGCTTTGGATCTTGAGGCACAGAATCGGGGTAATTCGATTTACTTTCCTGGTGAAGTGATCCCGATGTTGCCAGAAGTTTTATCCAACGGCTTATGTTCGCTAAATCCAGATGTTCCACGATTGGCTATGGTTTGTGAAATGACCATTAGTGCCAAAGGCAAGTTATCCGGTTATCAATTTTATCCCGCAGTGATCCGTTCTCATGCTCGTTTAATTTATGATCAGGTCTGGCAATACCTGTCTAACCAAGAGTCGGGCGAACAAACGATTGAACAGGTTCTGGGAGAGGGTAATCAAAAATTAGCTGGGCCATTAAATGAAATTTATGCACTGTATAAAGTGTTGGCAAAAGCCAGAAGTCAAAGAGGCTGTATTGAATTTGAAACTACCGAAACACAGTTTCTTTTTAATCAACAAAGAAAAATAGAACGGATTGTTCCCACGCAGCGCAACCATGCTCATAAATTAATTGAAGAATGTATGATTATGGCTAATGTCGCTTCTGCCAGATTTTTGCTAAAAACAAACCCTACCGGGATCTATCGAAGTCATAGCGGCCCAACTCAGAAAAAACTGGAAACCCTTCGAGGTTATTTAGGTCAGCATGGGCTAACGCTGACGGGTGGTGATGATCCCTCTCCTGCGGATTTTTCTTATTTGCTCGAATCAATTAAAGATCGAACTGATGTCGAACAAATTCAGATCATGATGTTACGTAGTCTGTCTCAGGCCATTTATGCGGTGAATAACGACGGCCATTTTGGACTTGCTTTGGCAGGTTATAGTCATTTTACCAGTCCCATTCGGCGTTACCCTGATTTGATGTTGCATCGTCTGATAAAAGCCAGATTGAAAAAGAATGGTAGTAAAGATAAAGGTGTTGCATCAGGGCATGAGTATGAAGAAGCTGCATTAAGCCGATTGGCCGATCAATGTTCAATAACAGAGCGTCGGGCTGATGAAGCAACCAGAGATGTGTCGGATTGGCTTAAATGTGAATTTATGCAAGATAAACTGGGGCAGAAATTTACCGGAAAAGTGGTCACAGTAACGGGTTTTGGATTATTTGTCAGACTGGATGAAGTCTATGTAGAAGGATTACTTCACATAAGTGCATTAAGCCGAGATTATTATAGATTTGAGCCAACTACTCAGACACTGGTAGGTGAAAGAACGGGTCAAAGTTTTGGTGTTGGCGATGAAATGACTATTAAGGTGGCGAAAGTAAGTTTGGAAGATCGTAAAATTGACTTTGATTTAGTGTCGCTGGATAACAGTTTACGACGTCCTGAAAAGGCCAATAAATCTAAAGGCCGCCCAAGCAATAAAACTGATTCAAGCCGAAAAGAATCGGGCAAAATAAAAGCAGCAAAAAAGCCTTCAGCTAAAAAAGGTTCAGGAAAAAAAGATAATGTTGTGCGTAAGAAAACTCGAACTAAAAAGACTCTGTCAAAAAAACTAACCGGTAAAAAAAATGCCAGGGCTAAAAAATAAACTCATTTGGAAACTTAAATTGTGACTGAAAAAAATATCCCATCATTGGTTTATGGGCTTCATGCGGTTCATTCCCTGGTTAAAAACCATCCTGAACGCATTCAAAAATTGATAGTACTCAAAGGCCGCCATGATCATCGATTACAACAGGTCATAGATGATTCTAAAGGCATTGATAGAGAATATGGTAAAAAAGAAAAACTGAATGAATTGGCTCAAGGAGGCAGTCATCAGGGTATCATTGCTCAGTGTGGTGAAGCGGTTTCTGGCGGTAAAAGCTGGTCAGAAAATCAATTGATGATTGCAGTTGAGAATGCCGGACATGCGCCCTTATTACTGGTGCTGGATGGGGTCACGGATCCCCATAATTTAGGTGCCTGCCTGAGAACCTGTGATGCAACGGGTGTTATGGCTGTGATAGTTCCCAAAGATAAAGCAGTAGGTATGACCGCTGTTGTCAGTAAAGTTGCCTGTGGCGCTGCGGAGACCATTCCATTAGTTCAAGTCACCAACCTGTCGAGGACACTTCGCTCGTTGCAACAAGCGGGGGTGTGGATCATTGGCATGTCTGGAGATGCCACTCAATCTTTGTATCAAACCAGATTAACCGGTCCCATGGCCATGGTAATGGGCGCAGAAGGCAAGGGCATACGCCGGCTAACTCAGGAGCATTGTGATGAATTGATATTTATTCCTATGGCAGGGCAGGTTAGTAGTTTGAATGTTTCTGTGGCGACTGGTGTTGCTCTGTTTGAGGTTGTTCGGCAGAGGGGTTAAAAAATAATCAGCCATAAAAAAAGCCCCGATGCTGGGGGGCTGTCGGGGCATAGTATCGGTTAAGCCTGGGGAAGCCGAACCGATGTCCCGCAAATTTAGGAGGGGATTGCGGGAAGCACTAATGTAGTGCTTACGGAATTATAGACAGCAGTAATCAGGAAAAGTTACGGCTTAAATTACAAATAAATAACAAACAAATGTAACAAATTGTTTCGAGTGCTATGTTTTTTTTATAATCAATGAGTTACGGTTTTGTTTAATGCGCTTCCTGCCAGTTGTCGCCAATGCCAGCTTCAACAATTAATGGCACGGAAAGCTCAACCGCTTGTGACATTTTAGTCTTGATCTGCTCGGCCAGCTCATTTGCCTGTGATTCTGGCACTTCAAAAACCAGTTCATCGTGTACCTGCATAATTACTTTTAAAGGTAATTTTTCCTGTTTTATCCAATTATCAATATTGAGCATGGCCAGTTTGATAATATCCGCTGCTGTTCCTTGCATTGGAGCATTGATAGCTGTTCGTTCGGCGGCCTGGCGATGTAGGCCATTTCGGGCATTAATTTGTGGTAAATAAAGCCGTCTACCCATGAGTGTTTCAACAAAACCCTGTTCTCTGGCCTGGATTTTAATATTCTCCATATAAGCCTCTACACCGGGATAGCGGGCAAAATAGCGATGGATATAATGTTGTGCTTCATCTCTTTGAATGCCTAATTGCTTGGCAAGTCCAAATGCCGACATGCCATAAATCAGACCGAAGTTAATCGCTTTAGCATGTCTCCTTTGTTCGGTGGATACCTCTTCGGGCGGTATATCAAAAACTTCAGCAGCCGTGGCTGTGTGTACATCTTCGCCTTTTGAAAAAGCTGTGAGTAAGCCCTCATCTTGTGACAGGTGTGCCATAATTCTTAGCTCAACCTGTGAGTAATCAGCTGCAATTAGCTTATAGCCCTGAGGGGCAATAAAGGCATGGCGAATACGGCGGCCTTCTTCGGTACGAATGGGAATATTTTGTAAATTAGGATCAGAGGAGGAGAGTCGTCCTGTTGCTGTTATTGCCTGATGGTAAGACGTGTGCACTCTTCCTGTAGCAGGGTTGATTTGAAGAGGCAGTTTATCGGTATAGGTCGATTTTAATTTACTTAAGCTGCGATATTCCAGGAGGAGCTTTGGCAAAGGGTAATCCAATGCTAATTCATGTAATACTTCTTCGGCGGTAGATGGCTGACCCTTGGGGGTTTTTTTAATAACGGGGATCCCCAGTTCTTCAAATAAAATTTGTTGAAGTTGTTTGGGGGAACCTAAATTAAATTCTTTGCCTGCAATTTCATAAGCTTCTCGCTCTAATTCGGTAAGTCTTTTACCTATTTGCTGGCTTTGTAGACCCAGGGCATTGGCATCAATCAAAACGCCATTACGCTCAATTTGTGCTAATAGAGGAACAAGAGGCATTTCTATGGTTCGATAAAGCTTTTGGATGCTTGCATGTTCTTCTACCAGAGGTTGAAGAACATGATGTAAGCGCAGGGTGATGTCAGCATCTTCGGCAGCGTATGGGCCCGCCTGTTCCAAAGCAATTTCATCAAATCTCAGCTGTTTTTTGCCTTTGCCAGCAACATCTTCAAATGAAATACAAACATGATTAAGATGTCTTAACGCCAGGCTATTCATATCATGACGTCCAATGATGCTGTTCACTACATAGGATTCAAGCATGGTATCTTCATAGATCCCATTCAGGCTGATCCCTTCATTAGCTAAAACCTTCATATCATATTTAAGATTTTGGCCGACTTTACGATGCTCTGAACTTTCTAACCAGGGTTTGAGTTGTTGTAATACCCATTGTTTATCGAGCTGTTCAGGGGCATCCAGGTACTGATGAGCTAACGGAATATAACAAGCCTTGCCTGCTTCAACGCAAAGAGATAAACCAACGAGCCGGGCTTTCATGGCATCTAAATCGGTGGTTTCGGTATCAAACGCGGAGATCTTT
This sequence comes from Enterobacterales bacterium, assembly GCA_041556195.1. GTDB lineage: Bacteria > Pseudomonadota > Gammaproteobacteria > Enterobacterales > 21-14-all-40-8. The sequence continues at coordinate 8,780 of JBFFIY010000002.1, read as the reverse complement.
GCAGATCTAATACATTCTAACCATTGATTAAAACTGTTTTCATCCAAAACAATCTCATATTGGCTTCTATCGATTTCAGGGTGGTTCGAGAATTTCTCGTCTGTTGTGTGGGTTGTTTGACTATTGCTGTTAGTGTTGTTTGTTCCAGCAATAGAGGACGAAGAGGATAGTTCTTTTAACCAGCTTTTAAACTCAAGAATTTTGCAGTAATCAATAAGTTGTTCGGTTTGTGCTGATCCTAATTTGAGATCATCTAAAGTTTCTGGAAGGTCAAGTTGGTGGCGAATGGTTACCAAATCTTTTGAAATGGCTAGTTGCTCAAGGTTATTGCGTAGATTCTCCCCAACTTTCCCTTTTATTTGCTCAGCATTTTGCAGCAGATTATCCAGAGTCTGGTATTGTTGTAACCACCTTGAGGCGGTCTTAGGGCCTACCTTAGGCACACCAGGCACGTTATCCGAGGTATCGCCAACCAGAGCCAGATAATCGATGATTTGATCCGGCCGAACCCCAAATTTTTCTTCGACACTTTCAGGTGTCATGAATTGTTGATTCATGGTATTGATCAATGTGATGTGTTTGGTTACCAGCTGTGTCAGATCTTTATCACCTGTAGAAATAAGTACTTCATACCCCTTTTCTCCAAGAGAGGTGGCTAATGTACCAATAACATCATCGGCTTCTACGCCCATTTCGGCAATGAGGGGAACACCCATACTTTTGATCATGTTATGCAAAGGTTCAATCTGTGAACGTAGCTCGTCAGGCATGGGTGGACGGTGAGCCTTATATTCTGGATAAATTTCACTTCTGAATGTTTTGCCTTTGGCATCAAAAATCATGGCTAAATAGGTGGGTTGATACTGATCTAGCAACTTTTTCATCATATTAATGACACCATAGATGGCGCCAGTAGCCTGTCCTTTGGAGTTTATTAGAGGTGGTAGGGCATGAAATGCGCGAAAAAGATAAGAAGAAGCATCCACTAAAATAACGGGTGGCTTAGTGCTAGATGAAGCAGAAGATGATGGCATATAATCTATTAGACTCAGAATAGTGAAAAAACTGATACGATTGTAAGCTAATAGGCTTTTTTCGTCATCTTTCTTTGCTATGCTGTTATTAGAAATCATGTACTTAATAACAATCGGAACTTCATTATGAAAACAGTAAGGATTTTAGTGGTATTAGCTACATTTGTTTTTCTCTCAGTCGGCCCTGCACAGGCTGCTCAAACCGAGCCAGTTGAGAAACGACCTAAAGTTGAGAAGGGAAATATACCGGAACCTGCAGTAACGATACGCTCAACCCCAGAAGCCAATCTCAAAGAATATCGCATCAATGGCGTACTAAGAGCTATCAAAGTAACACCCAAAAATGGTATGCCACCCTACTATCTGGTGGATGAAAATGCCACGGGCGTTTTTATAAAATTTGGCCCGGATATGAACGATGATGTTATACCCCCTAGATGGATTTTATTTAGTTGGTAGGGGTATCAAAACAAATCAATTTCTTCATGTGTTTTTTGAATAAACATAGCTAAGTGATTGGAATCAAACAATTATCATGCTTTTATTTTTGCTTGTGGATAACTTTGTGGAAAAAAACTTTAAAATATTGTTGAAATATTATCTTTTTAAAGTATGCGAGTGCACACTAACCGCAAGAGTGCTTATTTCATTGAGCTGTAAAAAACATTCGTTACTCTAACCCTTTGATGCTAAAATCGGAGCTTATTTTGTTACTGTGGATAAAAAAATATTACTGTGCTAAAAACGCTCAATAAAATTCCCTTTCAAAGATTATATCAACCTATAGAAAAGTTTATGGCAACCACGGGAAAGCTATTGGCCTGGCTGACGTTACTGTTGGTTTTGCTAGAGTTTTTGGTGGTGGTATTACGCTATATTTTAAAGATCCCTTCTATTGAGTTACAAGAAAGTGCGCTTTGGATCCATAGCATCATTTTTATGGTGGGGGCTGCTTATACTCTGACGAGAGATGAACACGTCAGAGTAGATATTATTTATAGAAAGAAAAATTGGCACTATCAAGCCTGGGTTGATGTCATTGGCACTTTGTTTCTACTATTTCCTGTTTGTTTTTATCTGTTCTTTTTCAGCCTGGATACTGTTATTGCCAGTTGGAGAGCTAATGAATCTTCAGGAGAAGTAGGGGGATTACCCGCATTATACCTGCTCAAATCATTAATGTTGGTTATGCCGGTAATGCTAGCCATGCAAGGCGTAGCAACCTTGCTCAAAAATATGGAAAGTTTGCTGCTGGATCATGTTAAAGGTAACTCTAAGCAAGAGGTGTCAATATGATTGAGTGGATGCCTCTATTCATGTTTGTTGTGGTGTGTTTAGTGCTGATCATGGGTTATCCGGTGGCTTTCTCATTAGCGGGTACGGCACTAGTTTTTGCTTTTGTCGGGGATCAGCAGGGCTGGATCGTTCCAGGCATGATTGAGGCTATTCCCTTTAGAGTTTTTGGCATTATGACCAATCAGACATTGCTGGCTGTGCCTTTGTTTGTGTTTATGGGGGTGACTTTAGAACGTTCAAAAATTGCTGAAGATCTGCTTGATTCTATGGCCAGATTATTTGGCAAAAAAAGAGGGGGATTGGGAGTTTCGGTAGCAATTGTCGGTATGTTGCTGGCGGCAAGTACCGGTATTGTTGGAGCAACGGTGGTTACCATGGGCTTACTGTCACTTCCAGCCATGTTAAAGCGTGGTTATCAGCCAGCCCTGGCGAGCGGTATTATTTGTGCATCAGGCACATTAGGGCAAATTATTCCACCTTCAATTGTTTTGGTCTTGCTTGGCGATGTACTCTCAAGCGCCTATCAACAAGCACAAAGTAAAATAGGTAAATACCCGCCTGATACGGTATCTGTGGGAGACTTGTTTCTCGGAGCGCTCATTCCGGGGTTATTATTGGTGTTGGCATACATTCTTTATATCTTGTGGGTCGCCTGGCGTGACCCGGAAGCTGCTCCAGCGATTACCGATGAAGAAGATCAGGGCTCCGTGATTGATCTGATAAAAAGCCTGCTTGCCCCGTTATTACTTATATTATCGGTATTAGGTTCAATCTTACTGGGCTGGGCAACCTCAACTGAAGCAGCAGCAGTCGGAGCGATTGGTGCTTTGCTACTTGCATCGTTTAAAAACTCATTGAGTATTCACAAGCTCAAAGAAATCGGTCAATTAACATTATCGACATCCAGCATGGTATTTATGATTTTGATCGGGGCATCGATATTTTCACTGGTATTTCGTGCTTATCAGGGAGATCTATTAATAGAAAGCCTGTTTACTCAAATGCCAGGTGGAATTTTTGGTGCCATGTTAGTCGTTATGCTGGTTACTTTTTTACTTGGCTTTATTCTGGATTTTATTGAAATCACCTTTGTTATAGTGCCAATTGTGGCTCCAGTGCTTCTGGTGATGGGCGTTCACCCAGTGTGGCTTGGCATCATGTTTGCGGTCAATCTACAAACCTCATTTCTTACACCGCCTTTTGGTTTTAGCCTTTTTTACCTGAGGGGAGTTGCCCCTGAATCTGTTACCACGGGTGAGATTTATCGTGGAGTTTTGCCGTTTATTCTCATTCAATTATCACTACTGGTATTGTTAGCCCTGATCCCCCGGTTAACCACCTGGCTACCTCAGTTGGTTTATGGTTAAAATAGTGGGGTTAAAAATGCCTATTGAAATACATCAATATTTATCCCTTCAATTTCACAAACTTTAGAAATAGTCGGGTAATTAGCTAATCTTTTAAGATAGGTTTAGTGCCTTAGTTGCATGTGAAATTCATACTTGTCTTCACCTGTTATCAGGAATCCGAGTTTTTCATATAATAGTATGGCCGGATTATTTTTTAAAACGCTTAATTCAATATTTTTGTGTTTTTCTTTTGACCAGAGCAATACTCTGTTGAGAACCATTTTGCCAAAGCCTTTGTTCTGCTGCCCAGGATGAATTTGTATTTGCATGACTTCAATTTTATTGTCATATTCTCGATATTTTAACAGGCCTATGTTTTTGTCAGCATATCTGATCAGGTGACAACAGTCATAAGCATCATTGAGTCTAAATTCATGTTCTTCATTTGATAAATACAGACCAGCCTTTTCCAGATGTTCAACCATGGTTAATTTACGAAGAGTTAATAAGAAAGCTCTGTCATGATCTGTCGCTTTAGGTCCAATTTGTAAGTGAAAGTCAAAATTCATATCTAATATCCGCGCTGTAAATCTACTTCATTCATTAAAGGCTTGCAACTTTGCATAAGTCGATAGTTTTGAACTATTTGTGGTGCGACTGAAACAGGATCTGTAATACTTGAACAATGAGGCGTTATAACAATTTTATCATTAGTCCAAAATGGATGATCCTGTGGCAAAGGTTCAGTGGTGAAAACATCAAGGCAAGCACCTTTTAATTGACCTGTATTCAAAGCAGTTATTAGATCACTTTCGACTAGATGCTCACCTCTGGCAACATTTATCAAATAAGAATTTTTTGGTGTTATATTAAAAAGTTCTGAATTTAAAATTCCTACTGTTTGGGGTGTAAGAGGCAGAAGGCAAATAAGAATGTCTGTTTGACTTACAAATATTTCCAGTTGCTCACTAGTGTATGTTTTCACATCCTCTATTTGTTTTTTAGTACGTGCCCAACCAACAATATTAAATCCTGCTTGTGAAAGCTTTCGAGCACAGTATTCTCCAAGTTTTCCAAGCCCCATAATACCAATAGTGGTTTGAGATATTGCTTTTGGTTGGTGCTGTTCCCAAATGATTTGATTTTTTTGGCGTTGATATAGATCGAATTCTCGTAGGTAATACATTGCTGCTGTATAAATATATTCAAACATTGATTGTGCCAGAGAAGGATCAATAAGCCTGATGACGGGCAGGTTTTTTGGAAAAAAACTGTCGCTAAGTAAATGGTCTATACCAGCTCCCATTGAACAGATACATTTTAAGTTTGGGTAATCTTGCAAAATTCCTTCAGGTTGTTTCCAGCATAAAGCAAATTCAATCACACTTTTGTTGTTTTCGTCTGGCCAGATCTGAATATCTAACGAAGGATCTATCTCTTTTAATGCGAGATACCAGGGTTCAGGATTTTTATTAGTACAAATTATTGATATTGTCATAGTCAGAACAGTTTAAAGATATTTTTTGTATAGATAAACGCATGTAAATAGAGTGCGCTTAGTAACGATCAGCAGGATGAATTACATCAACGTAAGTTGGAATATCACCAAGTACAAAAATCCCAGTATTGAGCCTACATGTTTGCCTATGTAAAACATAGATACTTGCAACTTATTGAAAATTAGATGTTAAATATAACTAATTGATCTGTCCTATCCCGAGTTGAGGTTAATTATGATGTCTGAGATCTCACAGAGATTTGCAATTGTATACCCGGACCATCAAAAAGTGTAGAATTAGACGCTTAAATTCAATGGATATTAGAGCACAATGGATATTTTGAGTTGATTTGAGTTGATTTGAGTTGAGTGGATGTGCCGAGTATTATTATTTATTGCGTCAATGGAGAAAACAATGAAGAGCTGGTTAGTATTGATATTATCCCTATGTTTTGTTTCAGGTTGTATTACTCAGAAAAAATCAACAAGTTTAGCTCAATTGGAAAAAGCTGATGCAGAAGCCGATCAAATGGCTGATGTTCAGGATGAGTCGCTGGATCTTTCTAAAGTTAAAGAGATTGTATGTTCTGAAATAAAGAGAGTGGGTACACATCTTACCTCCAAACGCTGCATTTCAAAGAAGCAAAATGAAGAAGAAAAAAGACGAGCTCAAGAGAATTTGAGAGATTTTCACTCTGGTCTTCTTCAAGGCTCTTCAGAATAGTATTCAGCTTGTAACACATGTCAATGTAGGTTTAATTGTAGTCCAGGGTTAATTGTTACAAAGGGTTAACAGAACTAGACGCATGTAAACGGGACTGATAGTTTTCCCCATGTAGAAACAAATTGTAACTAACTGATTAATTTAATCGAATATTCTGGAGTATAGAATGAAGAAGTTTAAAATATTTTTGGCATTAGCAGTATCTATGGTCTTTTTTGTTGGTTGTTCAAGTCAGCCAGCAGCAAAAAAGCTTTCAAATAATTCTGCTAAGTTAGCTGCAGCAGATAAAAAAGACTCTGATTTGGTTTGTTTTAAGGTTAAACGTATTGGCTCCCATATGAGTAAAAAGCGTTGTATAACAAAAGCACAGGCAGCAGAAGAAAAAAGAAGTGCTCAGGAAGATTTACGTCAGGTTGTTAACGATGGCAGAACACTTCCACAAAATGACAACTAAAATAGATATTTAATTTTAGAGAAAATAGGGTATCGTATAGCACAATCGTCTTTTATTTTAAATGTTGATGAAAAAAATATTAATCAGTTTGATGGCATTGTTGTTAGTCTCATGTGCAACAATGCCACCCTCCAGACAAGACAATATTTGTCAAATATTCAAAGAAAAAGGCGGTTGGTTTGAGGATGCAGAGGATGCTGAAGATCGTTGGGGCGTACCTATTCAGGTATTAATGTCCTTTATCTACCAGGAAAGTCGTTTTAAACAAGGTGCAGCACCTTCTCGAAAATATTACTTAGGTTTTATACCTGGGCCTAGAGCTTCTTCAGCCTATGGATATGCCCAAGCAAAAGATCCTGTCTGGAACGAATATCGAACAGCAACCGGCAGCCGCTGGGCTTCTCGTACCGATTTCGAGGATGCCATAGATTTTGTTGGTTGGTATATCTATGGCACACAAAAGCGCTTGAAAATTTCAAAATGGGACGCGAAAAATCAATACTTAGCCTATCATGAAGGCCGTGGAGGTTATTCTAGAGCCAGTTATAAATCTAAGGCATGGCTGATTGATGTGGCGAATAAAGTGGATCGACGTTCAGCTATGTATGGAGTGCAACTCAAAAAATGCCGTAGTGACTTAGAAAGTTGGTGGCCGTTCTGGTAGCCTTTCAGGGAGAAATAATAACCAATCCTGATAATTTAAGTATACCAATCCATCAATGGGCTTAACTGTATGTTTTCACACCTTCTTTGGTTCCAAGCAACAAAATGTCAGCATGCCTTGATGCAAACAAACCATTAGTGACTACGCCTACAATATTATTAATGGATTTTTCCATAGAGACAGGCTCACTGATTTTGAAGTTGTGAACATCTAGTATGTAATTGCCATTATCAGTCACAAATCCTTGTCTGTAGACGGGATCTCCTCCTAACTTGACCAGTTGCCGGGCGACATAACTTCTAGCCATGGGAATGACTTCAACAGGAAGAGGGAAATGGCCTAGCTGGCTAACGAGTTTGGTTTCATCGGCAATACAGATGAACTTTTCTGCGACAGCTGCGACAATTTTCTCACGAGTTAGTGCACCGCCGCCGCCCTTGATAAGATGTAACACCTTGTTGGATTCGTCTGCACCATCAACATAAACAGACAACCTATCAACGCTGTTGAGATCAAAAACCTCAATATTATATGCTTTTAAGCGAGAAGCAGTGGCTTCAGAACTTGCAACAACCCCATCAATTCGATGTTTAATTTTAGCAAGTGCATCAATGAAATAATTAGCTGTAGAACCTGTGCCAACACCAACAATGCTGTTATCTTCAATAAAATTAATAGCAGCCTCTGCGGCTGCTTGCTTCATCTGGTTTTGATTCATGTAAAAAGCCTAATAAAAGTTCAGGTTAAGTAGGGTAATTATAACTGAAATAGTTAAGATTAGAGCGTTCAAAAGTCTTTTTGTGAAATTTCATCCTAAATTTTGCAATTGAATAACAGAAAAGTGCTCCTGCTTTTTCTGAATACATGCCATCCATGGCAATAACAGAAAAGTGCTTACCTCCACGGATGGAGGGTATGCAGTAGTAATGCCTGGAGCATTACCTGTCCTGCTTTTTCTGAATACATGCCATCCATGGCAATAACAGAAAAGTGCTTACCTCCACGGATGAATTGAAACAGCACCTGCAAGATGCAAGTGAATAGCTTTGAGCCTTTTAAGCGTTTTACTACAGAATACTGGATAATACTAACTTGTTGATTATTTAGAATAAAAATAGTGCGTTGCACAATGGAAACTATTTGCAATTGCGGAATTTTAGGCGTAGAGTTATCCGTCCTCAGTGGATGAGAATCCCTTGATAGGAATCCTTTAGAAAAGCAATAATAGCGAAGGGTTGAAATAATCATGAAACGTAAAACTGACCCAATGCTTGTTTTAGCAGTAATCGTAGTAATAGGGATGTTGGGCAGCAGCTTACTTTCAGGAGGAAAGACAGCAAAAGAAGAAAACCAACATGGTAAACCAGCTTCTTTTGCGCAAACTATTACTAGGTAAGCATAGCAGATACACTGAATCATCTTGAAATATATTTTTAGATGGTTTGGATAGACATAAAAAGTCCTAAATTTAGGGCTTTTTTTTGCCTGGAATTTAGAAGGGATATATACCCTGAAACTGCTCTTTGATAGAACAAAGAGCAGTTTCCAAGTCCAGGCTATTTTACTTGTTGACCTCGACCTTTTTTAAATTATCATCTGAATTACGATCTATCATCTTGATATACCCGTGATACCTGAAAATGCAGGTTTCAGCAAGTCAAGAAGCGTCCATATTCGAGGCTCGAAAGCACAGTATTAGTTATTTATGTCCATGGATGGACTGTATGAAGAAAATGCCTGGACAGGCAATGCTCCCAGCAT
>JBFFIY010000001.1:0-98357 GCA_041556195.1 Enterobacterales bacterium | reverse complement strand
CTTGTTGTGAAAAACCAATGGATTTTATCCTGTTTTTTAAACTACCCAAAAAGTTAATCCGCAACACAACATAATAAATTGGGAGATTTGAAAAACCTTAAATTCACTCTAAAAAAGGGGGAATTGAATTTCTATGATGAAAGTTTGAAAGAAAGTGTTAGAATTAGCGTAACATCAATTATGCTAATGGAGATTGTCTCGCCTCGAAAAAAGAGCAGAAGATTAGAACGATAAACCAACCTCAATTCTTTAAAAGATATTTTCTATAAATAGCTACTTCGGGCTTGTCCAACACTGGATTAAGTCGCGGCTTCGCGCGACCTATCCTTTTTTGTTAGGCTTCTATTAGCTCCGAACAAGACAGTCCGTTTAAGTGACTCTTTATTAGGAAGTTAATCCTTTCTTTTAACCACACAGGGCCAAAGTCAGCAATGTCGTTATGTTTTGCTTTAGGAATATTGACGATGCAACTTCCATATTTTTCTTGTTCCACTTCTGTTGGTAATACACCTTTATCCGCAGGAAAGTCACTAGCTCTAATAGATAATATCTGATAGTTACTATTGCGAGGTAATGGTACACGCCTATGATCTAGCGTTATAATTTTTTGAATATAAGACTTATTTTCATTACCTAACCATGCTGAAATGTCACCGCCATTAGAGTGACCTATTAACATTAGCTTTTCAAAGTCGTACTTATTGAAGCGTTTACTCATGGAACCTTTTAAGAAATCTAATGTTTTTGCACCACGACTCCAATTTTCACTTCGTGTTTCATATAAATCACCTGAAACTGACAAAGCAGGATCGCTTGGCAACTCATGCCCTATCGCGATGACAAGGTAGCCAAGTTGATTAAGCTGTTTAGATAAGAAAGTATATTTTGAATGTGATATTCCATATCCAGCACTTAAAAAAGCAACGGGACACTTTAATTTAAGTGAACATCTATCTCTTTCCACAGGAAAAGTTATATCAACAGGAATACTACGTTCTCTCATTTCATCATAAACTTTTTCGGCGTTAACTCCGTTTGAAAAAATCAAAATTATGATTACTAACCCTTTTAGATACTTCATAGTTCTCCTGAAAGCCTAACGCCAAGTTCAGCAGCTTGTCTGCTTCAACTTTTGGTTAGGCTCGATGTCAGGAAAATAAGCACAAACCATAGACAAAATCATTACCAAAAAAGGCACTGTTTCTGCACAAAGATCATCACATAGTTTAGGATTATTTAAAATCTTTGAAGGGGCATGACCAAATTTCCCTTCATCGAGAACAATTATATTCCAAGGCGCTGAATCAGGTTTTCCATGCACTAAACTATTAAGGTGTTTAGTCATTTCCCATCCTTTCATTTCAGTATTGCTTCCAGTGTTCTCTTTAACGGTTTCTAACATTTTCGCTAAACTAGGTGCTTCATTGTGCTTCCAACCATTCTCCCATAAATTTATTTTTTCTGGGTAAATATTGAGATAAAGTAATATCATCACTCTCTCAGTTAAGCTTCGAATCAACACATGAGCACCGAACAAGTAGCCTTGCCGAACTAACTCTCTAATCGACAACGCTATACTAATTGATTGTGGAATTACCTGACACGCCATCTTTTGAAGTGGGTTCAAGTTCATGTCATGAGTTTTTGGAGCTACCATAGCATTTTGTTCTAGACAGCAAGAAATCATCTGATCAAAATGAAAAAGGAGTTCACGTCCTAAGTAAGGCTCATTTTTAGGTGTAAAAGTTATAGGTGCATCATCCGATTGCATAGTGCTCTCCAATTATTAGCCTAACAGCTGATTTTATCGCCGCCAGCGTCATATGCAATTTAGCTCCCAGCAATAATTATTTTTATCAATTTAATATAAGATAACCGATAACTCTTTTTCCATCAATCACTTATCACTATCTTTAAATTCCCCTTAGCAGATAATTATCGCTGCCGGCGATAATTATCTGAACGTTTTTTGTAATAATTACAGAAATTCAAAAACCACTAAAACCACATTTAATCCAATAAAATCAATAAATTAACCTGTTCTCACAAAATATGTCAATTCTGTATTTACCGCCGGCGGCGCTAAAGATCAGCTTTTTTGCCTAACTTTCCAAAAAGACAGGCGTTTAGCAAACTGATCTCGCATCAACCATAAACTCACAAAAGCCTGAAGAATAACGGTTGCCACAGGTAGCTTCCACACAGTTTCTATCTGAAAACCTGACTGCTGCGATAACCATATTATTGGAAGCACAAAGGTAGTTAATCTTGTACTGAGATACCGATAAAGTCCGTGTCTCTTGTAATAAAATGTTATGTGCCGTAATGATATCGCAACTGTGCAATCAATATTATCCCGTCTTGATGCTTGTAAATTATTCTATGTTCTTCGTTAAAAGATACAAAAGGACAGGCATCACCAACACACTACGCAATTTAAAAAATCTATCGCTCAAAACTTCTATACCCTAAACAAATTCAGACTAATACTGGCTAGTCGAACAGAAACCAACAATTCCCTTTAAACATAAAAAATAAAATCACTTTTTATTCTTTTTCTCGCCATAAGTTCGGCTATTTCACTCAATACAAATCAAATTCTTACTTTTCAGGTTGAAAAATCTATAAATAATAAAACCAACTATTGAAGCTAGATTGACCTTTTATAAAATGTGTGTCCTTTGTAATTGTTTAATGGCCTGGTTAAGAGATAAACGTAATTTACAATAGATGTTGTGAAATATGCTTCGATATATTGGCGATATCTGCATTGCCTTTAAATTCGAACTTTATTTTTCCAATCGATGAAAAATATATTTCAAGTTCAGCATCAAGATCAAAAGTTCCAGATGTTTCAATGGAATATGCAACAATATTTTTGTACGGCAATGATGTGAAATCTTTTTTACTTCCTGTAATTCCTTGAACGTTTACTGAAATAATTCTTTTATTTGTGAATATCACTCCATCACGCATCGATTTATACGAATCGATGATAGATTCGCCTTCTATTTACAGAGCACTAATTTTATCTGCATATTCATCATTTTGTTTTAGCTTAAAAAAACCTTTATTATTAAAATCAATCATATTTATTCCCTCCTCTTAACAGCTACTTATGCGGAATCATTCCGCTGTTTTCATGAATTAGACAGTGCAATTATTTCACGCAAATGCAAAGTCAACTCAACGTGCCGCTTTAAATGCTTTAATATTTTTGTATAAGAGATTTTTTGGAAAAACAAACCTGACTTAAACATCCCCTACTCTCCATTTACCTCCCTTTGCATCTCAACAAACAACGCCTCAACCTTCTCCCTGGCCCAGGGCGTTTTCCTTAAAAACTTCAAGCTCGATTTAACGGAAGGATCTCTATTAAAACAACCGATTTTAATACGCCTACCTAACTCTTCCCAGCCATAATGTTCTGACAAACTAGCGACAATTTTTTCTAAAGTCATGCCGTGTAATGGATCTTTAGATTGATGTTCATTCATAACCTAACCCTGATTTTATTTAAGAAAATTTGCACCACGAAGGGCACGAAGAACACGAAGACAAATAAACCAGACCAATATTATTGTATGGGATTTTTTCTATTGACTGTCTAAATCATCTGTTTTTTATTACTTTAAAAACCTTCGTGTTCTTCGTGCCCTTCGTGGTAAATATAAATAGATATTAGCTTCAACATTATTCAACTTCATAAACATTTTCCGCTTCTTCATCATAATCAAAAGCTCCCAAGAAAGTCAGGTATTCATCTTTCTCTATACCTGTGGTTTTCATGCTGTATTCATATTCAAACAACAAAACAATCCAGCTAACATCTTCCAGATTCTTTTTTCTCGATTTGCTCATTAATACATCAATATATGATGAAGAAAATGAGCATTGTCCAGCGGCTTGTTTGATCGATACTGTACCTTCTTGTGCACCATTGGTTTCCATGTTTTCCGGGTTAAAATAATTCATTTTAAAATTATCTGACCATTGATTGGTGGCACGGGTTTCTTTATGATTAAAGTTTTCTTCGAAGTATTCATCTGGAATTGTTTCATAGGGGTTCTGAGATACCCACACGGAGACTTTATGCTTTTTTGAAAAATCGAAACCTTTGGTTTCACTACTTTGTTTAGTATTCATTTATTCCTGATTCACCCTGTTTGGCACTGCTTTTTATTCAGTTGGTTTAATAAGTAAAAATTCTGTTTGTCTGCCATCTAAATACCATACGCCTGTTTTATCAAAAACAGCATCTTCTTCTAGCATTATACTCTCGACTAATTAACAGCCACATGTCTATATCAGATTTTTTCATCAGGGATGGCAGTAATTTTTTCACTCTCAGTTGAGTGAGTTCATCAATCTTCTCGGCTCGCTCCCTCATCAATAAAATATCAGGCTGTTTAGCCGCACTCAATTGATAAGGGGTTAGAGGATAAGAAATTATCAAGTATATGGTTAAGAACGTTTTTAAAGTTTGATTCACTTGAGATCCGTTAAGTTACAATTGAGCTACCTAGTTTGTATTTCACAAATCGTTCTTCCCTGACTACCTGTTCAAATGCTCGAACAGCTTTATATACATCTTCAAATGAAGTATACAAGGGTGGAATACCTAAGCGTATATTATCAGGTGCACGGAAATCTGGCAGCACATTCTTCTCTTGTATAAGAGCAAGGTCGATTTGATGAGCACAATCATGTCCCAGAGAGATATGAGGGCCTCTGTTATCGATTTCTAATGGTGAGTTAAGCCTGAACCCTAATGGCTCAAGATAATGCTGCCACAGCTTAATCAGGTATTCACTCAGTTCAACCGATTTTTGTCGAATTCTCATCATACCTGCTTCTCGAATTAAATCGAGTCCTGGTTCAATGGCACATAATGATAAAATCGGAGGTGTTCCCGTCAAAAATCGCCTTATTCCTTTTTCAGATTCATAATTTAGTCCAAACTCAAACAGGTTTTTCTGTCCCATCCAACCAGATACCGGATTGCTTAATTCTTCCTGCAGATCTTCTCGAACATATAAAAATGCTGGAGCACCTGGACCACCATTTAAATATTTATAGGTACACCCTACTGCAAGATCAACATTAGCTTTCTGCAAATCAACGGGAACAGCACCTACTGAATGACTCAAGTCCCAAAGTACCATAGCACCCATTTCATGGGCTTTTCTGGTGATTAATTCAATATCGTAAGTGTAACTACTTTTAAATGCGGTATGAGTCAGACAAACGAAAGCTGTTTCCTCATCAATAGCATCTATTATTTGTTGCTGTGGGCCGTGAATACCATCCTCTGACTCTATAATTTCAAGGCTACAATCTCTGTCGGCCAGTTTTATAATTCCCTGCAAAATATAGATATCTGATGGGAAGTTAATGTTATCTGTGATCACTTTAGTGCGTGTAGATTGTTTGTTGATTGCTGCTAACCCAAGTTTATATAGATTAACCGATGTGGAATCGGCAATAATCACTTCTGATTGTTTAGCGCCTAACAGTTCGGCAATTTTTCCACCAATACGTTCAGGCGCTGCAAACCAATTCTCGTTCCAGGAACGAATAAGCCGTTCACCCCATTCTTTTTCAATGACCTGTTTTAATCTTTCGTTGGTATTCCTGGGCAGCCGCCCCAATGAGTTACCATCAAGATAAATAAGCTCCTGATCGCCATTAACAAACTTATCTCTAAAATGGGCCAGCGGATCTCTTTGATCCAGATCTCTGGCATATTCTAATTCACATTCTTTAACTGAATTCATGACGGTCCTATTGTTATTATTATTTTTTATACACTTCTACGGCTGAGGAATTTTATGACTCAATTGATTTTCCAGTTAACCTATTGATTAATTTTTGTCCCTGCTCAGAAATATTTTCCATTTTTTCTTCAAGATGACTCATTTCTGTCAGGTAATGCTCAAAATCATGTAACTCTGAATTCATATGAGTTAACCCTTCACTCGCTTTATTGTGGCTCTGATTCAAATTTTGCAGTTGAGCTGCTGTTGCGTCAAACTGCTGCCAGATTTGTTCCATTTTAATATCAAATTCTACAAGTTTTTCAGGATCATCTATTGAATTTTTTAACATAGTTAACGCCAATTGCATTGAATTTTTCCACTCAAACGATAACAGAGGTAAACGCGTGTTTCCTTCAAACATCACTTTGTTTGCTTGTTGAGATAACCCCTGAATAACTTCAAATTTATTTTCTATTTGAGAGTTAACCTGAGTTAATCGTAAATTTAACACTGTAATTTTTTCTAATACGTTACCAACATCTTCCAATATTAAACACAAACGATCAAGGAAGTGATTTAAGTCACGGGCAAGTTCGGAAAACTCATCTTCAGATCTTAATGTAGCACGATGATGTAGATCTGCCCCTGCTTTTGCCAGGGATGCCACCACTGAACGTAAAGATAACATGGGTTCCATTCTAACTTTTAATAAAAAGAATAAAATGGTGGTATGAAATAATATTTTACCCAAACCTAATACAGCGGTTAAACCCACTTCGGCCCACCAACTCTCAAGATGATGGCTTAGGTAACTTCTAACTTTTATTTTTCCTAAAACAGCACCTAATTTAGCATCAATGTGACAAGATAAACAAAATTTATCCGCACGTATTTCAACGGTTTCTTCATGAAATTTGCCTATAGACCATTCGGCTGGAATACCTCTTGGGGTAAAACTAAATATTTTTTCTATGGATGATACGGTTTCGTCCGACGGTTCTATGGAAACTTCATAACCTATAGCTTCGTGATTTTTTTTCAATATTGGGTAAAATGTACTAGAGGCTACCGGTCCGCCCTTATTACGCATAATGTTAACTACATCAACAGCCAGGTCTTCGGCCACCTGTGCAGTTTCTTTTTGCTGAGGATAGTTAAATTCATAGAGAACTATGACAAATCGCAGGCCCAGTTCAAACAATACGACAGCCAATAAGACCAGGAAAAAATCCCTGATCATAACTACTATAAATGAACGGTCAAAACGTCCTATTTTTGTAAAATCTGGCGCCATGTTCTTTCCTTATAAGCATAAAATGGTGTTAATTACTACGAAACATGTTACTGACGTATCAACTCATTAAATGTTGCTTGTTGGTTTTTTGGACATAAAAAACCGCAATGAATGCGGGCTATTTACTGAACTTGGAGCTGATGCATTATGCGTCGGCTTTTTCAATTTATAAACTTATTGATTTTATTGCGAATATTTACTTGAAGTAGCACTATTTCAAATCAAAATTCATTCAATTAGTTATATAAATACAAACACTTACTACGTACAACCTTTAACCGGCCACATTTTTACCAGGTAAGATAAGAAAACCATTGTGGATTGGTATGCCTTAATTGCCTCTAATTTGGTCGGTTTTACTTCTCCATATCTAACACTTGCAGGACATTGAATATCTGGCAACAAAGACAGCATTTCTTTAGAATCAATTTCAGCATTTTTTGCAACTTTTTCCAGATAGTGACCGTTTCTATAAGGAATTTCTTTATCTACCATGTAGGCTTTCATCAACTTTTCACAGGCTTGAAGGGTTGACCAGCGAGCTTGCCCATAATTAGCAAGTTGGCTAGTTATATGCGAAACAGCGTCTTTTAAGTCTGTTAGAGCCTGTTTGACTAATGCCTGGTCTAAATTGGTAATAAAGTTATGTGTTTCGTAGGATTGAAGAAACCAATGCACAATGTTTCTTGCTGCATCATGGCTAATATTTTTAGCCATTGTAATAGTAAGCCCATCAATAACATCTATCACATTTAGAATATTGGGCCCCTTATTAAATCCTTTTGCACCTGTAATCCCCGTTTTAATAATATCCCACTGTATCTCACACTGTCCATAGATCAATGGAAGTCTCATAGCCATTGGGTCGCCATTTACAAGAACAAGCGTTTTTCCAATATCAGGCGCAATTTTTAATGAATCTGAATACATGTTTTCATACCAAGCATGAATGGCATCAGTAATATATTCATTTTCAATTGGGTAATTATTATCAGCAGAAGATCTTCCAGTAGAAACAATAGGGAGAGATAATTTGTGTTTTTTACCAAATTCCATAATTGCATGGATTGGACGCGCATGAATAGGTACGTCTCTTTCAGAAAGTTCACTATTGATCATTTCCAATTCTTTGTTAATCGTCGCTAATTCCATAAAAATCCACTCTTCTTTCGCTAGCCGTATAATTTAGTATTCATTTTTTAGTAGGTTAAGCTAAATTTTCGGCCATTTCCCTAAGGTTATTAGCAAACGGCAAAAGAACATCATCGTTTACTAATCGATTACCGAAATCTCTAAAATTTTGCCAATGCTCTTCAGACATTATCTGTGGATGGCGTATGTTTTTTAGGGGATATAGGTAAAAATCATAGTGCTGTAACGTTGGGTAACCGAATAAGCCATACCTTTCCCGCGAGCCGCCATAACCTCTATAGTATCCTCTGTTATTAGCTAGAAAATTTTCAATCTCGACAGTCAGGTCATTATCTATTTCATAATATTTCATCCAGGCTGCTGCTAATTGAAGGTATTTTTCACTATCGTATTGAGTCCGATTTCCGGACTCAATGTCAGATCTTACAAGCGAATATATGATGTGAACTGTTTCTGAAATTTTACTTTTTATAAATTCTTCTTGGCATTCGGCATAGCGCAATATCAATATACCAATTGATGAATACACTGACTGTTGCCAATCTATAGTCATTCGTTGTGACTGATAGAAAAGTGTAGCCAATTCATTTAACTTATTGCATATATGTTCAATCAGCCTTTGTTCTGTAGATATTGAATTTTCTGGTAGCCCGAACGGGGCTCTTTGCTGCACTTCAAGTTGATCAAACTCTTCGAATTTACTAGGTAGTCCTCTAGTTACTATATAAAGGATTTCAAAAAGAGCCTCTAAATAATATGCCGATGTATATACATTAGCATTTACGGCAAACCATCCCATAGTCGCTAGTTCATCAACAATTTTTTCCATATCGGATACGGCAACTCGATAGGAGTGAGTATTGCTGATTTTTTTATTAGCAATCATGAAAAATACTTCTTGAATGCAACATTGGTTTTCGGCTGTTTTGCTAAGGACTATATTTAATGGGTCATTTAGAGTTATTGATCCCATTGAGTCGGCTGTTAAATAAAGGTTTGATAGTTCAGTGATATGGTTTAATACCTCTTCAAAAGAGTCTTGATGTGTTCCCCTTAGTGAATCTCGATAAAACGTAATATTCATCAAATTCGACATTAAATTTATTAGGCATTGCCCAGCTAGATCTTTATGATATGCGTCCGCTATTCTTACAACGCACTGTGCAAATACTTTCTTTACTGAAGGTAGGTAAGTAATGGTTATTAAGTCTGAATCTTTGTTAGCAATAGATGTGCTTGCTATTTCGGACATTTGTCTTAATGAGGCGTGTGCAGCTGTGCTCCTGGTCAGAGTGTGCGTATGTTCAAAGCTTTGGACTAGTAACCCCATCCATAATGCAGTTGCAAAGTTATTAGCATTCTCATGATGGTGCTCCTCAACTAACTCTTCTGGTATGTTACCAACGCAATACGTTAATTTTGCAGTTTTGCCAATTGAACTAGTTAAATTGGATATTAAATATTGATTAGGAATTTTTGCCGTCAACTCTATTAGCGCGGCAAATTGATAATTCAGGTAGATAAACACTTCATCTTCACTGCTGCAATATAATTTTCGCCTAACAGCATAGGCCTTCATAATTATTTCTATTGATATCAAACTGGAAACGAAGACATCATGCTGTCCTTCTACTACTGCCTTATTGGCTACACCTAATGCAGCACTTAACGACTCCATAGTTATATTTGATCCGTTTGCTGGTACATTGATAATTTGAAAACGGTCTTTATTTCTAAAATCTAATCCTAAATAATGTAAAGTCCTCCACAAACGCTTTGCAAAATTTGAATTCATTTTAAGAGGAGTTGGTATTGCTTTAACAAGCTTATTTGACGAGGCTACACCAAAGTATCTAATGGTAAGATTTTCACTCAATCCTGATTTGGCTACCATGACTGTTAATAAAAGGCCTAAGAACAACATGAAACCAATGACTGGCAGTATTTGACTTTCAATCGACTTAGGAGCACCAAAGTTATGCAGCACAAATGGAATTAATAACCCTAAGGCAGGAAAAAGAGCTAGCAATTTAAATACTCTATGGCTAGCAACGGTTTGAGCGACAACTCCAGAATATTTACTTAGCACTTGCTGCATCATGAAACTAAACAGAGCTATTTGAGCCGCGAGCAGCCCAGATGCGGTAGTTATGACCATATTTACTGACGAAGAAAATTTTTCACCTTGATAAACTTCTGGCAAAACCCACCCGTTCTGTCCTGTAACATGTGTCAGTAGCAATGCTCCCAATATAATTATTAGTAAAGCGAAACTAACCCAAAAATACTTAGCTAAATAATCAGCATACCAATGTCTTATCCAAAAACACTTAATCCTGATAATTAGATAAGCATATTTGTTTATATAACTAACTCTTCGCTTATTAGCTTCATGAAATAGAACTAATAATGCAGCAACTAGCAGCAATCCATAACCGATGACTGAGCCACTACCCTTTTGGCTTGAAATGCTCACAGCTGTCACGATCAAACAAAAAGCTACAATAGCGATTATTAAAGAAGAAATGTGATGGGAAATCGCGAGATAGTCACTGTTTTTCATCGAGTCGATTACCTGCTGACTTTCTCTAGTAGCCTCTCTTTCCAGTGCCTGCTTTATATGTTCAAACATTGGTTCATTCCTGCTTTGAGGTTCCAAAGTTCCTTTTAAACTTTATATAAGCGTTAAGAGAAGTAATTGAAATCACAAAAAAATAAATACCAAGAAAAATTTGAACTGATACTAAGATGTGCTTTTCCCGTATTAACGAGCTATCACCAATTGCAAATGTATACAGAAATATTACCCCCCCAATTATGAATTGGCATAAAGTATGGTGAAAAATGTGTCAATTAAGCTATAAACAAAGACATTATCAAAGATTCCCTTGATGTATTTTTTATAATCCCCAGTATTCATTTGAATCCCTCTTATATTTTTATTAAACACTTAAAATTTTCTTATATAGGTTGAAGTTTAATATACCACTTCCGTCAAAAACTTGGTCCGCCAATCCAATGCGCATCGCTGGTGTTGTTATAGTTGAATCCGGACTTGAATTGGATTTTTTATTAGCCATAATATTAACTACATCTACTGCCAGATCTTCGGCTATTTGGGCTGTCTCTTTTTGCTGAGGGTAGTTAAATTCATAGAGAACTATGACAAATCGCAGGCCCAGTTCAAACAACACAACTGCTAGTAATACCAGGAAAAATCCCTGATCATAACTATTATAAATGAACAATCAAAACGTCCTATTTTTGTAAGATCTGGATTCATGTTTTTTCCTTAAAACCAATAAATGGGGGTTAATTGCTACTAAGCATGTTAATGACGTATCAATTCATTAAATGTTGCTTGTAGTTATTTTGATGATATTTTGAAATAAGCACTATATAAACTATAGATATATAGATACCCAAAAATATTGTGCAGTCTTACCATCTTATTTATTTTCTGATTTATACCATTTAAAGATACCATCCTTTCCTGGAAATGTTTTTCTGATTTCAGCAACAACAGTCTTCATAGCCCAGTGCTCAATTTCTGGCAAGTGGCGAACAAACGAGCTCTCTTCTCCACATTGACGTAACCATTCAAGCCATTCAAGGACCTCGCTTTCAGGTCGTCCCATGCCCATGAGAGCCTCTCCCAGCAAATAATATTCATGGGATAGACTTGTATTGGCAGTTCCAGGGTTATCTGTGTTGATAGTAACTCGCAAACGGCGTTGCCAATTTCCCTCGTGATCAAATACCATATTAAAAATAGGATGTTCTGTAAAACGACTCATCGATCCGATACTAAAGTTAGATGATGGATTTACTTCTACAACCATTTGACGCTTAATCACTCGATTTTGCATTATTTTTTGTGCTTTTCGGCATATTTCAAGCCAATTCTCAGACTCATCTTCCATATCAATCAGACATAATTTGTTACCTGCGGCTCGTACTTTAGCATCACACCAGTACTGGCTCAAAAGCTTAGAAGGTGGATTATTTCCTACTTTTTCATTAATTTCATTAACTATTTTGTTTGTAATACGGTTCCACCGCCAGGCTTCGGCATCTACTCCAGTTAAAGGTTGAAATTGGAAACTATTGAGTTTTTCGTCCAGGTAAATAGATCCAGGATCAAGTTGCCGAAGAAGCCAGGCATTCCATAATAAATGAGGGTTAATGGAGTTTTTTGAATCCTCGCCTCCATGCTGATAAATCTCCCGTGCAAGGCGCTCAATTTCATATTCTATATTTAAGCTTTTAACCTGTTCGTCACCCGAACCCAGATAATGGAAAATCCAGACGAGGGTATCGAGCCACTCCTGCTTAGGCATCAGTGCCTGATATCCTGTTTGCTCTAACCATACTTTTGGCTCTAATCCTAAAGCTATCCCATGCCCAATCCTGTCACCAGATCGGGGATTAAGGAACTCTAAAACTTCATCGATTGCTCTGAGTCCTGATAAAATATGTCTGAATTCTTCACCAACGTGATAAGTCATACCAAGATGCCTGTGTCGCACCAAATGTTTAATCGCCAAATGAAGCTTTTTGTTATCTCCAAAATTACTATCAAATCGTTGAGGCCGAAGTATTTCTATGGGCTCATCACGTAAAAAACGAAATATAGGAGCAAACACTTCGGGAGGTGTTGCAAGTTCAAGATTGGCAGCATCTATACCAACAATAAATGGATTTTCTACAGAAGATTTTTTTAAAATATGATAAAGATGGAATGCTTCACTCCGATATCTCTTACGTAATAAACCATACCTAGCCAGCCGTATTGATGAATCGTCTCGATGACTTTTGGGTTCCTCGTCTTTGATAAAATGAATCACTAAGCCAAATTTTTTTATTTTATTCCCATTTTTGATTTTTCTGACAAATTCCTGGATCCAGGGAAGCAGATCTTTGGCTGGAATCCTGGGAGGGCTAACTCGGCCTTCCAGCACATCAAGACCTTGCCAATGGCTGATCTGCTTAAAGACTGCCTCGGCATTTTCTCTGACAGTAGGCTCTATTGGGTTTCGTTGATTACTATCAAAATAGACTTTGAAATTACGTAAACCAGTGGTTCGTCCCTGTTGTACAGCCTGTTGCCAGTGATGAGTTTGCGCAATCAGATATCTGAACAACGAACGGTGTAAAAAACGGCCTGTAGCATGGTTTTTTGTATCATGTTGATCATGAGAGTTGTCACAGGTATGCGTTATTGGCGGGGTTTGTAAAAGTGCCAAATGGCTAACTAAATGCAAATTAGAAATAAAGCGCCTACGTTTATTGGAATTATTTAGCTTAGGGTACTTCGAGTTATCATTAAAAACTGGCCAGTTTGTTTGACGCCAGGGATCCAGCCAATAAAATAACCCGAAACGCTGACCTTTAACCTTTCTTCTGGAAAAACCGTCTGAAAAAAACTCCCCATCAGGCAAATTATCAACTGAGCTTAAGTCACCAAAAAACTTTGGATCTTGAACGATATTATCAAAATATATTTGATGTTGTCGCTCAAATTCCTCCATTGAAGATAAATCTTTCGCACAATACATGTTGTCCAAAGCATTATGGATTGCTATACCATCCTGTGCAGAAATCTCAATATTAGCACGAACCAGAGTAGTTGCCAGTGCCAGAGTCCGAGCCACCGCACGTCCAAAACGCAATAAACGCCAATCGACTACGCTGAATTGTTTAGGCCGAGTGTCTATCGGTAGTAGCAGGTGATCCGCCCAGGAATTTTCAGTTGCATGGATTGAATTGAGATGAAGATGCCCCTCACTGAGCCCCTTATTGATAACATTACTTATAGATCTTGAATTTGAAGAAAGCAGATTAATGGATTCAATCAATGCAGAAACATCTTCCAGTTTTTTTTCTCCACTGGCAACCGAGCAAGCATAAAAATGTTGCACCATAAATGAAAGCGGCATACGTAAACCAAGTGCATGCAGCTCTATTACGTGCTTTCCTTTAATCACTACCTCACTGCCATTCCAACAAAGATAGCGCTGAGCTAATTGGTGAAATACATTAATCAAATTATAATCAGTTGGAGGATTGAGTTGCTTATTTAGCGGCAGCCATAGAGCACTGTCGGGCATAGAAGGCTTAGGCCGACCAGACAGAGCCATAATTTCATCCACATTATCCAGGGAGTAAGTCGGTAATTCATGCAACAACCAGGCTCGTTGTTGCAATGAACTGATGAGCTGATTATCAGACTGAAAAGCTAGGCTTCTAATATTGTCATTGCTAATTTTATCCTTCCATGCTTCGGGCACTGCTGTTGCTGCACTCCCTTCCACCCAGGATAAAATAGGCCCTAATAAACTCAAAACTTTGAGGGGTAATTCAGAACGGCTCATTGTTGTGTTTCACTATCCGCTTCTTTCTTCTTTTCTTCATCAAAGAAATCACTGCGTCGCACACGAGGGATCTGATAAAACAAACTGGCTGCAGATGCATGTGTGGATACCTTCAAATACTGTAGGATCATATTGGCCAGTTCAAAACAGACAGATTTTCTGTCAAGAACATCATTGGCACTATCAATTATTTGATCCCCCATATCAGAATCTGTTTTGATACCTGATTCCACAACTCTTGGATTAAAAGAATCCAATAAACTCCGTTTATAATGCTCATTGAAGCTATCATTGTACTCTTCGGTATTCTTATTGTGTTTTTTCAGTGAAAGCTTTACATTTTTAGCAATATCTAACAATCTAATAAAATATTTTAGATTTTTTTCATTATTCTGTATTTTTTCATCAAAAAATTTCAAATAGTTCTGACTACCAAAAATTTTTTCCAGCCTTTCTTTTTCTGCTCCAGGTTTACTACCAATACCAAGCAAATTATTAATGATCTCTTTCGCAAAAATATTAGCCTCTTCTCGTGTAGGATTTGTAGGTGAGCCCCAGCTAGATTCTTTTTTCCAAAGCTCTAATATGGCAACATTCATTTTCCTAAATTGTTGGGCACTTCTTATGAGTGCGGGTTCTTTTTTATCATCTTTTTCTGCATCATCCTCTTTTGCAGCATCCTTTTTTGCATCATCCTCAATAAGTGATTTAACGTAACCCAACACTTTGATATAGGGTTTTTCACTTAGCTGAGCATGAAGAAAACCGCTTCCTGAACGTGATAAAAAAGGACTGGTTAGTGGGCAAGTATCCAACAACCAACGAATTTCATTGTTTCCTTTAAAATAACGTTGAAGCACTCGGATCCAACTCGTCAAGGCAACCCCCGCATTCCATTGAGAACGCCTATTTTTATTATATTGATCGCCCTGATATTCGAAATGCTCCACATCCAACCACTGCCATAACGATCCAGCAATATATTCACCTTGTAATCTGCGGATAAAACATTGACCCCAGTCCAACTTACTCTCCTGACTATTTTGTTGTAAGGGAGCGACTTTGAATTCTGAAGCACTATCCAGCCAATTTTTTAACCTGGCAGCAAGGCGCAAAATAGCATCTCTTTGATTTTTCGTATTCCAACGAGGAAATGCCAACTCCAGAGTGTCTCTTCGACTAGACGGCTCGCTCAAACCTTTACCCGGAACAAGACCTTTCAAGGAGTGGGAATGTAAAATACCAATGATGTTTTTCACCATTATTTCATCCGGTGTAGCTTTTTTATCTGAACCTTCAGTTGTAGAATCGTCTTGTTTATCGCTCTTTTTTTTATCAGAATTTTCAGATTGCCACTTCCTATGTGACTCTATTAATTCTCCTATCAAACCCAGTCCTCGCCATAATGAAACCGCAGCCCAAAACCGCCCTCGATTATAACCATGACATGTCCATACCCTTAATAAAAATTGATCATCGTGAACCATTCTTGCAGTGGCTTTGAGGCTAGTGACTCTTGTTTTAAGTTCTATCAGTTCTTTTTTGATTATTTCTTTTTCTGAACTAGTTATATCTCCATCCTCATCTAATTCTTCCTTTATAAACCCATAAGCTTTGGTGTACTCATGCTTTTTTAAATAAGTCTCAACAAGTGTTTCAATCTTCTTATAGGAAGTACTCTTATTAACTTTTTTATCTGTTTTTTCTTCTTCTTCAGTTAATTTTCCTTTTATCTCAAAGTCTGCAGCCACTTTATATGCTTCAAGTGCTTCTTCTATTACACCTTCAAGCCATTTATCTGTTTTCTTGGTCTTCAAGGATAGTTTTTTTGTAAAAGAAGCTATCGCGTCAGCAGGATTTTTTTTATACTCTCCCAACAATGCATTTGTTCGTCTACTTAAAATTTCAATCTTAGCTTTCTTAAGCGATAATTTTTCTTCAGCACATTCTGTAATAACGCCATCTAAGATATAACAAGCATTCATTCTGGGTGTTGTTGTCAATGCCGTCGCATAAGATATAGAGTCAAGAAACAGCATACCTGTGGGGAAAAACTCGCGATCCTCATCTGCTGTTTGAATTGCCTGGATGGCTGCGTTATGGAGGGACCACCCTGTTGCCCCCAAATGTTCCTTGTTGTGTTTTGATTCCCTCAACTCCCGAAAAACTGAACGGTTCAATGGTAAATAAAAACCCAAGGTTAAATTCACAAACCAGAGCAATGCCAAATAAGCATCTATTGTCCCATAAATTTTATTAGGATCCTCTCCGTTTTTTTCCTGTTTAGCAATCATGAGCTGGCTATAGTCTTCTCCGCTGGGTCGTTCGCCTATTAACCATGGTCTGTGAGTATTAGCCGCTAAAAGAGAAATCACCTGATTATGACGACTATCTGTCATATTGCGCCAACGACGCCAGAGTCCAAATTGTATTTTATCTGGTAGCTCAAGAAGGGCATCAAGAAGAACACGGCGTAATGCTGAAGGGGACCAGCTATAAAGATCTTCCATTTGCATTCCGTATTCCTGAATGACGTCTCGATGAACATTTAACACCCCCCAAACTGCCCGATCAAAATAATTTACCCATGGATATTTTCGTGTAAACTTTAAAGATTTTTTGAGCTCATTATAAGATGGACTGTTTGAATCGTATGACTTTATTATCTGCTGACAAATAAGTTTCTTGACTCCTGCTTGTTCTAACGAATCAATGATATGAAACTGACGGCGGACTGTTGATGGACGAAGAACAGCACGAACAGGGTGTCGAGCTTCACGATCACTCACACCAAAAAGTAAAAAGCTGGCCGCCAATAATAGATGGAGTACTTGTTCTTGCTCTTCCCCGCTAGTGTTCTTCTTGAGTTGCCCCGTTTGTAAAGACGCTGGAACAGCCCCTAATCTCAAGCGAGTACGAACAGGAAAACATTTGGATAAATATTGAATAGCCAACTGCTCGCTTGCTTCCATTTGTCCATTATTGCGGCGTTTTCTATCTGCGCTCTTTAATGATTGAATATAATGGTTTGAAAGAATATCCTCAGCCAAACCATCAGTAAAACAAAAAACGGGCACTAATCGTGGATGGCGCAAATAGGCTTGAAGCTGGCTCAGACCCTTTATCAATTGTTCAGGATCAAGATCCAAATCATCCACTGGTAGCAAAACCACTGAGTTATTATTACTTTCAGAATTTAAATCATCGGCCAAGGCATTAACAAAAGCTTCTATTTTTTTTCCGATATTCAGACCACTTGTGTGTCTTAAAACAACTTCAGTCGTCAGTTCATGCGACTCCAGGTTATCAGAGATCTTATCTCCTCTAATGATACGCAAATCGTCTGAAAGAGCTCGGTATTTCTTGAGAAGGGGTGTGAGAACATCATAATCCAGATCTTCTCCGCGTTTTTCTTTATGAGCTTTAAGACCTGCTGCTACCATTGCATAAACCAACTGACCGTTATCACCAAAACGTGCAGGTTGAAGAATGTCGAGTGAAGAGACGTTTTTTAAATTTTCTTGCTTATTTTTAAATTCTTTCTGAGCTTCGTAAACCAGAGTTTTTAATAGACTACTCTTACCGGAACCTGCTGGGCTGAAAATGGCAATTGCTAACGTTGGTTTTTCATCAGTAATTTCATCTTTCTTTTCTGAGACTTTACTATCAAGACTATCCACATGGGTCTTAATCATATCAACCAAACGTTTGAGGTCATCTTTCCATAATCGTTCATCATCTCCAAATGCTCGTGATCTACGCGAGCGATCCAAAACAATTTTAGGCCCTTTAGCATTATTTCCCATAATCTAACTCCTTTAATACGATAAAATTTAAAGTATTTTTGTAGCTGAACATTACTTTCTAGTAAAAATCTTTTATTTATATCTTTTTTATTTTTGAACTCAATACAGATAATACAAAGAACCATTTCTGTTCTTAACAGCGGGGTTCAAAGTGTTGTCATCCTGAACCAGATAAAGATTATTAATAATTATCGAGTATTTTGTTGAAGCCTCTTTTTGAGCCCAAATTAGAGAAAGAATAATATTAAAACTGATACTAAATCTCCTTCTGTTTAGAACCTATCTGTTTACCAACATGCTCAATCGCCGAAGTAAGGGCATGATCCCATTCGGATGTTTCATTTAAAATAAGAGCGTATAATTCTTCTATTGTCTTAACAATAAACTGAAACATTTTATTTTCTGTCTGGTTTTTTTCGGCGGAATTTTGATGGTTTTTTATCAATTCATTCCATTTAAGACTTCTTGATGCAACAAGTTTTTCAAGTTTTAACCAAACCATTGAATATCTGATGTGACCTGAAGTACCACCAAACAGCTTGTCTGCTGTTAGAAAAACGCCAGAAATTACAAGTAATATGTAACCATATGGGGAAAGAAAATTTAACTGTGTTCCTTCAGCGAGGGGTGAAATCATTCCACAAGCGCCAAAAATGAGCATTCCTATCCGTAGCCACTTCGACAATTTTTTATGCTTTTGGCGAATTCCATCATAGTAAGCGATTTGATACATAATCAATCTGATTGTTTCATCATGTAATGTATTCAATGAATCAATCTGATTAGACCAATCTAAATTTTTTGTTTGTTTGATGAATTCAGCAATTTCAATGTTATTTTTTTTATCTTCTGTTATTTCCATAAATTTCCTTGAAGTATTCTTGTTTTTTCCTCTATCCCTTCAACCAGATATCTTTAAAGTATAAGTTCGTGTAACTCAATTAACTAATGACTTGTTGGTAAATCCAACACAAACCCAAGTTATACTTACTAAAGACTAACAAACAGTTTTGTTTGTCTGTTCTTGCTATTACACTCCCTTTCCAAACAAAATCAAAAATTGGAATTTAATCTTTGTGCTCTCATTGTAATAGGAAGTCTGAGGATAAACACTATAAGCGTTAAAAACTCAAATGTACAATAAACGACCTTCTGGACAACTCAACAAACTACCTTGCATTAAGTTATCGATTATCCAAAAATCCGAGATCAGCCATAGACTTACCCTAAATATCTATTGAATAGTTATGCTCTCTTCTACACAAAAAGTTAAAAATTCGACATGACATAGTTTAATTCAACCTATATAAATCAATATATTACCAACTTACCATGTTTGGGGTAACTGGCTATTTTGAATAAACTTAACGCAGAAAGGTACGAAAATCACTGTATTGAGCGGCCTGGCTTATTCCGAATTGAGGTTAGCTACTTCCGTGCCGACAAGATATTTGTTGAAGACAAAGAATGACATCATGCCGCCTCGATCTGATAATCAGGAAAAAGTATCACTGCAGGGTGTACTTTGAGTGCTTTGGCCAATATTAATGCGCGTTCCCTACCAATACTTTTGGCGTTAGTTTCCATGCCAGACAGGTTTGACTGGCTAATACCCGTTGCCTGAGCTAACTGATCTTGAGTTAACTCTTGAAGTTCTCGTAATGTTTTTAACATTTCGCCAGGTGTGATAGAAACGTTAACTTTTGCTGGTTCAAAATCGTTAATATTCATGCGGATTCACCTCAAATACAAATATTTGTAATTCACCCTTAGCTACCTTATAAATCACACGCCATTGTAACCCAGGGCGCGATGACCGAAATCCCTTCCAGTTACCTTGCTGTGACTCATCGTGAAAGCCTTTGATGAGCCTTAACCCTTGTGGACCTTCTAGTTCAACAATTCTCTTCCAGGCCTCATAGCGGATAAGCACCGTCCTTGGTGCTTTTCTAAGTGTTTTTTTTACAGTTTTCTTTTCTAAAATCTCCCACATATCTAAAAGTATATATATACATTAGGAGATATTCAAGTAATCGTATAAAATAAAGCCCTGCACATATATGACAAACTAAGACACTTTTACTGGCATAAAAAAACCGCAATAAATGCGGTTTTTTTGACTCTATAATTTAAATGGTTTTTCTGAGTTTAAACACCAAATGCCGTTAAACAATATTGCAATAACCAGCCAGGTACTAACCCTAAGCCTAACATCGCCAATCCATTCATTATCATTAACAAACGGACATCGGATGCTACTACGATAGGTTTCATGGTTTCTTCTGCATCTTCAAAGTACATAACTTTGATTATTCTCAGGTAATAAAATGCGCCTATAAGTGACATTACTACTGCGAAAATGGCCATATTCAAAAAACCACCGTTGATTGCGGCCATAATGACTTCCAGTTTAGGCCAGAAACCAATGAATGGAGGTACACCAGCGAGTGACATCATGGTGAACAGTGTCATTGCAGCATACCAGGGACTGCGCCTGGCTAATCCTTTAAAGTCGCTAATATTGTCTGATTCAAATCCTGCTCTTGATAAGAATACAATCATTCCGAAACTGGCCAGTGTCATCAATGCGTAAATAAGGATGTAATACATTGAAGCGGCATAACCTGCATCTGTACCAGAGATAATACCCATTAGAAAATAGCCTACATGAGCAATGGTGGAATAGGCCAGCATTCTTTTTAAATTGAGCTGGGCAATGGCAACTATGTTACCCACTGCCATTGATAAAATTGCCATAATCATCAACAGTGTTTGCCATTGTTCTATCAGCGGCTCTAAACCTTGAACCAGCAGGCGAATAACCATACCAAAGGCGGCAATTTTTGGTGCACTACCAATAAACAGGGTGACTGCCGTTGGCGCTCCATGATAAACATCTGGCAACCACATATGGAAAGGAACAGCACCTAACTTAAAGGCCAGCCCTGCCACAATAAACATCAGTGCGAAGTTAACCATTAATTGATTATCACCAACATTTGCAACGGCTTGTGACAGAGTAGCAATATCCAGGGTTTGGGTGGCACCATAAAGTAGAGACATGCCATAAAGTAGGAAACCAGAAGCAATGGCTCCCATCACAAAATATTTCATGGCTGCTTCTGCAGCATTGCCGTTGTTACGTTCCATCGCCACCATGGCATAAAGTGGCAGGGACAATAGTTCAAGTCCCAGATAGATAGTCAATAAGTTGTGAGCCGAAACCATTACCATCATGCCCAAAACGGCAAACAATGCGAGCATGTAGTATTCACCGCGCAAAAATTTCCTTTCAGCGATATAGTCACGAGCATAGAGTAAGGCAATCATAGCCGATACATAAATGCCTATCTTTAAGATCCCTGCCAAGTAATCAACGATATAAGTGCCATCAAAAAGAACTGCCGTTTCTGTTGAAAGCTGATCAACAGATATAAAAATAGCAACAACTAATGATAATTGAGTTATCCAATAAGTAAGACGGTGTTCAGCATCAGCAAAGTACAGATCAACAATCATAACCACACAGGCCATGACCAGCATAAATATTTCCGCTGATAGCGGAGTGAGATCCGGCGATAAAAACATTAGTGGCACACTCCAGTTATTCCAGGCAGTTTAGATTGAATTCCACATTGTAGAAGATGTTCAACAGAAGCCTGCATGACTTCAACCAGAGGTTGAGGCCAGAGACCAAATATAAGGGTAACAACAGCCAAGACAGTTAAGAATAAAGTCTCTCTTCCACTGATATCTTCCAATTTAGCAACATTGTCATTAATCACATCACCAAAAACTACTCTTTTATACATCCAGAGAGTATAGGCTGCTCCAACAATCAAGGTTGTTCCAGCAAGTACTGCATACCAGAAGTTTGCCTGATAGGCTGCAAGTATGACCCAAAATTCACCAACAAAGCCGGATGTACCAGGAAGACCTGCATTTGCCATTGCAAACAGCATAAAAAATGCAGCGAATTTAGGCATAGTATTTACCACACCACCATAATCATAAATATTTCGTGAATGAACTCGGTCATAAAGCACCCCAACACACAAGAACATTGCTGCTGAGATAAAACCATGAGATATCATTTGAAACAGCCCACCCTGCATCGCCATACGAGCAGCATCTGTAGAATTATCGCTCATTAAGGCAAAAATAATGAAGAAACCCAGGGTCACAAAACCCATGTGAGCAATGGATGAGTATGCAATAAGTTTTTTCATGTCTTTTTGGGCCAGTGCAACCAAACCAATATAAACTACTGCAATTAACGATAGGGCAATGATAAACCAGCTATATTCCATGGCAGCATCAGGTGTAATGGGCAGTGAAAAACGAATGAAACCATAGGTTCCCATTTTCAACATAATAGCTGCCAGTACCACTGAACCACCGGTAGGTGCTTCAACGTGCGCATCCGGTAACCATGTATGTACTGGAAACATAGGTACTTTTACGGCAAAAGCAATCAGGAAGGCGAAAAATATATAAGTTTGTGCTTCCAGACTCAATGGCAGGTTATGCATGCCCAGGATAGAGAAGTTACCCTGCTGAATGCCCATGTAGATGAGGGCGATAAGCATAAATACGGAACCCAAAAAGGTATAAAGGAAAAACTTAATGGTGGCATAGATGCGTCTTGGTCCACCCCAGATCCCGATAATCAAAAACATTGGGATCAACATGCCTTCCCAGAACACATAAAATAAAATGGCATCAAGTGCAGCAAACACACCATTCATCAAACCGGTCATCACTAAAAAAGCGGCCATATAAAACGAAGGGCGATCTTTTATTACATTCCAACCAGCGATAATGACAATCACATTAATCAGAGATGTCAACATGATAAGAGGCAGTGAAAACCCATCGACACCTAATGCATATTGAATGCCCAAACTCGGCAGCCAATCGGCAGTTTCAGTAAATTGCATTGCTGCTGTACTGCTATCAAAACCTGAATAAAGCGACAAAGAAAGCGCAAAGGTAACTAGCCCAATAAACAGGGACAAGACTTTGGATAGACCCGGATTTCTTTCACCTGCCATGACAACCATAGCAACTGCACCTAAAATCGGGACCCAAATTAACAAACTGAGTAATGGCATATTTATTATTCCAACACTGTTATTGAAAACTGTTATTGAAAACCTTTTAGGTTTTCGTTTTTTTAATATTGCTTCCTATTTAGCTGTCACAGACAAAATAGGATTATCCGGTTCGTTATTAAACTTAACTCTTAATTCCAATACCACCAGCCGATTAGACCAATCAAACCAATTAACATTGAGAAGGCATAATGATAGAGATAGCCCGTTTGAATCTTTCTCATCCAACCTGCAATTGTTCCAACTGCTGCTGCACTTCCATCAACTAATACACCATCAATTAATTTAGAATCGCCCCACTTCCATAATTCACCACCTAAACGCACCGCACCATTAGCAAACACTTTTTGATTAAAGTCATCGAAATAATACTTATTAGTTAGCAATGTATAAACCACTGAAATTTTATCGACAATTTTCGCTGGCACATGTGGCATTTTAAGATAGAAGAGCCAGGAAACTACAATGCCAGAAATCATCAGGTAAAAGGGTAAAGTCGTTAAAGCATGAGTAGCCATAGCCACTGCGCCATGGTAATGATGTGAAAGCTCAGCCAACACATCATGAGAGGCATCAACATGTATAGCACCTTTAAAGAAATCTCCAAACAACATAGGCTCAATATAATAAGCACCTATGACAACTGAAGGAATGGCTAGTAATACTAATGGTACCCAGACTACCGCTGGTGATTCTTTTAAGTGATCGCGAGTATGCTCGTCAAAACGTTCTTTTCCATGAAAGACCAGGAACAATAATCTGAAACTATATAGCGTGGTTACAAAAACACTGGCAATAACAGCGAAGTAGGCATAACCAGAACCATAGATATGAGAGGCTTTAGCCGCTTCGATGATCATATCTTTTGAATAGAAACCTGAAAACAGCGGAGTACCAATCAAGGCCAGGGTTCCTAGCAACATGGTGATATAGGTAATAGGCATATACTTACGTAGGCCACCCATTTTGCGCATATCCTGTTCATGATGCATACCGATAATGACAGAACCTGCAGCCAGGAATAATAATGCTTTAAAAAATGCATGGGTCATCAGATGAAATACACCAGCAGCATAAGCAGAAGCACCTAGTGCAACAACCATGTAACCCAGTTGCGATAAAGTGGAATAAGCCACCACTTTTTTAATGTCATGTTGAACTACACCCAAAAATCCCATAAATAAAGCGGTGGTAGCTCCAACAATTAGCACCATAGACAACGCAACTTCAGATAGCTCAAACAGAGGAGACATACGAGCCACCATAAACACACCAGCTGTTACCATGGTTGCGGCGTGGATCAGAGCAGATATAGGCGTCGGACCTTCCATTGAATCAGGTAGCCACACATGTAACGGCACCTGAGCAGATTTACCCATTGCGCCAATAAATAAACCAATACAAATCACCGTGAGTACTGACCAGTTGGCATCACCCCAGATATTCATGGTTGCACCAGTAGCGGCAAGCTCTGGTGCTTTTTCAAATACAGAAGCGTAATCCAGCGTACCAAAGAAAGCCAACACGCCGGCAATTCCAAGCAAGAAACCAAAATCACCAACACGATTCACCAGAAATGCTTTCAGATTAGCGTAGATGGCAGTGGGCTTTTTGTACCAGAAACCAATCAATAAATAAGAGACCAGACCAACGGCTTCCCAACCGAAGAATAACTGTAGGAAGTTATTAGACATCACCAACATCAACATTGAGAAGGTAAACAGGGCAATATAACTGAAGAAACGCTGATAACCCGGATCATCTTTCATGTAACCAATGGTATAGATATGCACCATAAGCGAAACAAAGGTTACTACCACCATCATCATAGCGGTAAGGTTATCAATCAGAAATCCCACTTCAAAATTTAGTCCACCGATTTGTGCCCAGGTATAAATAGTTTGATTAAAGATTTCTGCGCCGTCCATGGTGATCTGTTTAAACACAATAACAGACAGGACAAAGGCAATACCGACACCCAGAATGGTGACCATATGTGAGCCACTACGACCGATTTGTTTACCCAGCAGCCCCGCAAGAATAGATCCAAACAGTGGTGCCAAGACGATTGCTAATAGCGTGTTTTCCATCAGTGCTAGCCCTTTAATGAATCTAGTTCTTCGATATCAATGGTGCCTCTGCTTCTAAACAACACCACTAAAATCGCCAAACCAATAGCCGCTTCTGCCGCAGCTACGGTGAGAATAAAGAAAACAAATATCTGTCCAGCCGAGTCCCCCATATAGCGAGAAAAGGCTATGAAATTGGTGTTTATAGCCAGCAACATCAGCTCAACACATAACAACAGGGTGATAACATTTTTACGGTTAATCACGATGCCAGCGATACTAATCGCAAACAATATGGCACTCACAGTGAGATAGTCGGATAAAGCAATCATAATATTCTCCAGTAAACCTCTCTGTTATCCTTTAACTTCTTCAGTATCATCTGAATCCGCCTCTGAATTTGTTGGTGTTAATGGTAATTCCACTTCGGCATCCATCTTAAGAACTCGTAATCTTGATGATTTATTAGCCTTTACCTGTTCATGAATTTTTTGCACTTTTCGATCTCGACTGCCACGGAAAGTTAAACTAATCGCTGCAATAATGGCGACCAGTAATAGTACCGCTGCAATTTCAAAAGGATAAAAATAATGGGTGTAAAGCAACATACCCAATTCACGAATATTGCTGTAGTCAGCAGGATGCGCAGCTGGCAATGGCATGTTGGCGAGGTTGAAAATACCGCTATTAATCAGTGAATAGATCCCGCCAAATAATGCCACAATTCCCAGAATTCCCAAAGGAAGGTATCGGGTAAAACCTTGCTTAATGGCTGCATAATCGATATCCAGCATCATCACTACAAACAGGAATAACACCATCACCGCACCCACATAAACCAAAATTAATGATATCGCTAAAAACTCTGCTTCAAGTAACATCCAGATAACTGCAGCACAGAAAAAACATAAAATAAGCCATAATACTGCTCGCACTGAATTACGCACCGTGATAACCGCCAAAGCGGATAAAATCAGCAAGCTTGAGAATGCATAAAAAACGATTTGTTCAATGCCCATAAGTTGTTTTCTCTTTTCTATATTTCAATTTTCTAAGGAGTTTTGAATTTATATAAAGCTATCTATAAGCCGATTGAGCTTTCAAGTCTTCAGCAATTTGCTCTTCATAGCGATCACCAATGGCCAGTAGTTTGCCTTTGGTCATAATGTTTTCACCACGTTTTTCAAAGTGATAATCAAAAATTCTGGTTTCTACTATGGAATCAACCGGACAGGATTCTTCACAAAATCCACAAAAAATACATTTAAACAGGTCAATTTCATATTTGGTGGTTCTTCTTTGGCCATCTTCTGCTCTTGGACCTGCCTCAATGGTTATGGCTAATGCAGGACAAACGGCTTCGCATAATTTGCAGGCAATACATCTTTCCTCACCATTCTCATAACGACGTAATGCATGTAAACCGCGAAAACGTGGAGACATAGGCGTTTTTTCTTCTGGATACTGGATGGTAATTTTTTTCATCCACATATGACGCCAAGTCAACTGCAAACCACGCACTAGCTCCAGCAAGAAGAAAGTATTAATGAAATCTCTAATAAATCGCATTGATAATATTTCCTAGTTAAACAGTTCCTGATTGAACAGCTTCTAGTTGAACAATTTCTAATTAAACAGTTCTTAATTAAACCAAGGTGCTAATTGCATTTTGGAGGCGAAGGCCACCACTAACAGCCAGACGATGGTAACTGGTATAAAGATTTTCCAACCTAATCGCATAATTTGATCATAGCGGTAACGTGGGAAAGTCGCTCTAAACCATAGATAAACGAATACAAAGAAACTCGCCTTAATCAATAACCAGACAATACCAGGAACCATTTCACCTACAGTTTCAAGGTAAGGTATGCCTTGCAGGGGAGATAACCAACCACCAAAGAACATTAAGCTGGTTAATACCGCTAACAAAATCATATTGGCGTATTCCGCCAGGAAGAAAACAGCAAAAGTCATGCCCGCATATTCAACGTGAAAACCCGCTACAATTTCAGACTCACCTTCAGCAACATCAAAAGGAGCACGATTGGTTTCTGCTACCGCAGAAATCCAGTAGATCAGCATTAATGGAAACAGGGGCAACCAATTCCAGGTTAAGAAGCTTCCACTTTGCCCCTCAACAATTTCTGTCAGATTCAAACTATGGCTCACCAGCAAAACGCCGACCAAAGCAAAACCCATGGCAATTTCATAAGACACTATTTGTGAGGCACTACGTAATGCTCCCATAAAGGCATATTTTGAATTAGAGGCCCAGCCTGCAATTATAACCCCGTAAACGCCAATAGAGGTCATGGCTAACAAAAACATTAAACCAATATTGATATCCGCCAGCACCAACCCCTGATCAAAAGGAATAACTGACCAGGCCACCAATGATGGCGCAATAAATAGCATTGGTCCTACAAGGAATAGAATTTTATTGGAGCCTGTTGGAATAATAATTTCTTTCATTACCAGCTTCACTGCATCAGCAATGGGCTGCAACCAACCTCTCCAACCAACGCGATTAGGGCCAACACGTAACTGGGTATAACCGATCAGTTTTCTTTCGGCATAGGTGGTGTAGGCCACCGCAGTAAATACCGGTAACAGAATGGCGGCAATTTTTACCACTATCCACAATAAGTCCAGTATGGTATCCATCATATTCTGATGCCCCTAAACAATTATTCTGCGTTGCTGCTGGCAAGTTTGCCATCAGCGGTTGCTTGTAAAGATTTCGCTCGACGTACCAGTGGATCTGCCTGGTAAATCGACACTTCTTTAACACTTGGTTTTTTATCAAGTTCTGCTGCTAAAGTCAGGCTGATTGGCGCTTTGTAAGTTGGCTTTTTAATTTTATTTGAGCAGCTTTTTTCCATTTCAGCCAATACATCTTCTGAAGAGACATATTCATAACCGGGTAGCTCCATAAAGTTACCAAGTACTCTCAATATTTTCCAGATAGGTCTAGCTTCACCAACTGGTGTGACAGCACCTTTAAACGATTGTAATGTACCGTTAACATTAACAAATGAACCAGAGGTTTCTGCAAAAATGGCTGCAGGTAACATGACATCGGCATAATCAGCCACTTCACTATCAGAAAATGCGGTAAGTGCTACTACAAACTCTGCATCTTGCATGGCTTTTAAAGCTGTTTCACTTTCCAGAGCATCCTGTCCTGGCTCAACGTTTAACAACAATAGTCCTTTAATATCACCGCTGAGCATCTGGCGAGCATTTTTTCCAGCAGGTAGATCTTTTGCAATAACCAAAGGATCTCGATGTGGCACAGCGCCAGCCAGATAAGCACCAGCACTATTTGCGCCAGCAGTTAATCGGCCAAAACTGGCACCAGTAACTTTTGCAAGTTTGACAGCCAAAGATCTTAATGTTGAAAAATCTGGATGGGACTGCGCGATTGCCCCAAAAATAATGGCGGCATCGGAGGATTCAACTAATGCATTGGCTATTTTCTTGTGTGCTTCTTGCACTTCTACATTTTCAATTAAAGTTTTCCAATCATCTGATAAAGTGACGTCTGTTTTTGTCACTGCGGCACTGAGCACTGCGGCAAGTTGATTGGCAAATTCATTGGCTGCCACAATCTGGTTAGCACTGAGTTTAAAATTAAACGCATAATCATTTTGATTGATGGCAAAAATCTTTCCCTGACGAGTAGTTTTACGTAATCTTACTGCAGCCAGAGGTTGTTCTTTGCGAAGGTTTGAACCGACTAACAATACAGCGCCCTGATCTTCCAGAGCGGCAATATCACATCCTAATTCAGGAAATAAAGGATCATTTTTATCATCGGAAAAATCCGCCTGACCTAAACGATGATCAATATTGTTGGAGCCTAACTGACGTATAAGTTTTTGCGCTAGAAACATTTCTTCAACAGTTGAGTTAGCAGAAACCAATGCACCTAATGCTTCTTTGCCATGAGATTGTAAAACAGAATTCAAACCACCTACAACACGCTTTAATGCTGTCTGCCAATCAACGGTTTTCCATTCGCCATTTTCTTTAATTTTGGGTTGTTGTAAACGCTGTTCAGAATTAAGAGCTTCATAAGAAAATCTATCTCTATCTGATAACCAAACTTCATTGATAGACTCATTTTCTTTAGGAACCACTCTCATCACACGATCATTTCTAACATGTAATTCAATGTTAGAACCAAGGCAATCATGAGCAGCTATGGAAGCGTATGATTTTAATTCCCAGGCTCTGGCGCTATAACGAGAAGGTTTTGCGGTTAATGCACCAACTGGACATAAATCAATGATGTTGGCTGAAACTTCTGAGTCAACAGATTTAGAAATAAAGGTACCTATTTCTGCCGTTTCACCACGACCTAACATACCCATTTCACGAACACCGGCAATTTCAGCTCCAAAACGCACACAACGAGTACAGTGAATACAACGGGTCATTTCTGTCGAAATTAAGGGGCCAATATCTTTATCCAGGGCAACACGTTTTGTCTCTTCATAACGAGAGCTATCGCCACCATAACCCATAGCAATATCTTGTAATTCACATTCTCCACCCTGATCACAAATCGGGCAGTCCAGAGGATGGTTGATTAACAAAAATTCCATAACAGATTTTTGTGCATCTCGAGCAATATCTGATTGAGTTTGAACCACCATACCTTCGGCAACAGGTGTGGCACAGGCAGGAACAGGCTTAGGAATATTGCCAACTTCTACCAGACACATACGACAATTTGCCGCAACAAATAATTTCTTGTGGTAGCAAAAACGAGGAATGTAAACGTCGTTCAGATCTGCTACTTCAATAATCATTGAGCCCGGTTCGGCTGTCAGTTTTTTACCATCAATTTCGATGTTTACCATCGCTGTTCCCA
Source organism: Enterobacterales bacterium (assembly GCA_041556195.1). GTDB lineage: Bacteria > Pseudomonadota > Gammaproteobacteria > Enterobacterales > 21-14-all-40-8. The sequence goes on along the minus strand of JBFFIY010000001.1, from coordinate 67,910 downwards.
CTTGTTACTTATAATTTAAAAACTATGACTTAAGAGTACTTCTGTTTAACTATTCACCATAGAACGACCATGTTCAATGTAGTATTCAAATTCATGTTTGTAGTACTTCAACATTCCCTGAACTGGCATTGCCGCAGCATCTCCCAGCGCACAAATTGTCCGACCACGAATGCTTTCAGCAACCTGATCGAGTTTTTCCAGATCTTCTATATGCCCTTTTCCGGCAACGATACGATGTAACATACGTGCTAACCAACCAGTACCTTCTCGACATGGCGTACATTGGCCACAAGATTCTTCATGATAAAAATCTGCTAAACGAGCCAGTACTTTAACCATACAGGTTGTCTCGTCCATCACAATGACAGAACCTGCACCTAACATGGAACCTGCTTTACCGATGGCATCATAATCCATAGTGAGATCCATCATCACATCAGCAGGTAATACCGGTGTAGAGGAACCACCAGGAATGACGGCTTTGAGTTTACGACCTTTCCAGATCCCCCCAGCCATTTCTAATAAGTCTTTAAAAGGGGTTCCCAAATTAACTTCAAAATTTCCAGGTTTTTCAACATGCCCAGTGACAGAAAAAAGTTTACTACCACCGTTTCGAGGAATACCTAAATCTGCAAACCATTGCCCACCCTTTTCAAGAATGACAGGAACCGATGCAAAGGTTTCAGTATTGTTAATGGTGGTGGGGTTTCCAAAAACACCATAGTTCGCCGGAAATGGCGGTTTGAATCTGGGTTGACCTTTTTTACCTTCCAGGGATTCTAATAGTGCCGTTTCTTCACCACAAATATAGGCCCCTGCACCATAATGACTGTAAAGGTCAAAGTCGACATTGGTGCCCATGATATTTTTTCCTAAAAACCCCTGTTCATAAGCTTCTTTTAGTGCTGCTTCAAAACGTTCAATGGGTTCATAAAATTCACCACGAATATAATTGTAACCAACGGTGGCACCCATCACATATCCGCCGATAGCCATACCTTCGATTAATTGATGCGGGTTATAACGCAAAATATCACGATCTTTACAGGTACCCGGTTCACCTTCATCTGAATTACAAACTGCGTATTTTTGAATGTCTGCATTTCTGGGCATGAAGCTCCACTTTAGCCCAGTAGGGAAACCTGCTCCCCCTCGCCCACGTAAAGAGGATAATTTTAATGTTTCAATAATTTCCTCCGGTGGTGTTTGTTCTTTCAAAATTTTACGCCAAACTGCATAACCACCGACACTCTCATATGTCTCAAGTGACCAGGGCTTATCCAGTTTTAAAGTTCTAAAACAAACTTGCTCATGCATATCTCTTTCCTCAACTAGCCGGTTTGGCCAGACGATCAAGTATATTATCGATACTTTCGGCGGTTAAATTTTCATGGTAAACCTTGTCTACCTCGAACATAGGCGCTCCCGCACAGGCACCCTGACATTCCACTTCTTTTAAAGTGAACATGCCATCTGCGGAAGTTTCTCCCACATTAATTTTTAAGCGTTCTTTAAGATGCTCCATTACCTCATCTGAACCTCGAAGCATACAAGAAATATTGGTACAGACATTAATCACATACTTGCCAACTTCCTTCATGTTGTACATGGAGTAGAAACTGGCAACTTCGTACGCTGCGATATGAGAAATTTGCAGATAATCAGCCACTGCATCCATCAGCTCTGTGGTTAATCGTCCACCATTGGATTCTTGAGCTATCATCAATCCCGCCATCACTGCCGAACGTTTTTTATCTGCAGGATATTTAGCTGTCCAAACATCTAATTCTGCAGCAGCTTCCAGGCTCACAAGTTCTACAAAGGCCTTTTGATATTCAGCCACAGAAGTTTTGGTTATTGGATTTGCGGTTTGTTTAGTCATTATCGGTCAATCTCCCCAAATACCACATCCATGGTTCCAATAATGGCAACCACATCAGCCAACATATGGCCTTTAACCATTTCTTCCATAGCAGATAAATGAGCAAAACCCGGAGCGCGAATTTTCATACGATAAGGTTTATTTGCACCATCAGAAGCCAGATAGACACCAAATTCTCCTTTAGGATGTTCAATTGCGGCATAGGCTTCACCCTCTGGTACGCTATAACCTTCAGTAAACAATTTAAAGTGATGAATCATGGATTCCATGTCTTGTTTCATATTTTTTCGTGATGGAGGAGCGACTTTAAGATCCTGCACAATAACAGGTCCTTCATTCACTCTAAGCCAGTCAATACATTGGCGAATAATTCGCTCGGACTGACGCATTTCTTCCATTCTGACCAAATAGCGATCATAACAATCACCATTTTTACCAACTGGAATATCAAAATCCATTTTGTCATAAACTTCATAGGGTTGTTTTTTTCGCAGATCCCAGGCAACGCCGGAACCTCTTAACATAGGACCGGTAAATCCGAGCTGAGAAGCTCTTTCCGGAGAAACTACGCCAATTCCCACGGTACGTTGTTTCCAAATTCTGTTATCGGTTAACAACGTTTCAATGTCATCGACGTGGGGAATAAATTCATTACAAAAATCTTCCAGGAAATCAAGCAAAGAACCTTGACGATTTTCATTCATTTTGGCGACTTCTGCAGCATTGTGCCATTTAGAAACTTCATGATGAGGCATGGAATCCGGTAAATCACGATATACTCCACCAGGACGATAATAGGCGGCGTGCATTCTTGCTCCAGATACGGCTTCATAAGCATCTAACAATGGCTCTCTATCACGGAAAGCGTAGATGAATACATTCATGGCTCCAATATCCAGTCCATGAGCACCAATCCACATCAGATGGTTGAGAAGTCGCGTAATTTCATCAAACATTACCCGAATATATTGTGCTCTCAGAGGTACCTGTATCCCCATAAGCTTTTCGATTGCCATGACATAACCATGTTCATTACACATCATGGAGACATAATCGAGACGATCCATATAAGCAATACTCTGATTATACGGTTTGCTTTCAGCTAGTTTTTCAGTGGCACGATGCAATAATCCAATATGAGGATCTGCACCCATAACCGTTTCACCATCAAGCTCTAAAATCAGGCGCAATACGCCGTGAGCAGCCGGATGTTGTGGGCCGAAATTAAGCGTGTAATTACGAATATCACCCATTGTTCTTTTCCTCTACACTGTTTTTTTCAGTAGCAGCTTCTTCAGTTACAGCTTCATCATTAGTTGGAGCTACAGCCTTAGATTTATCCTGTCCGCGAATAACACGAGGAACAAGGATACGAGGTTCTATAGAAACTTCTTCATAAATACAACGTCTTTGAGTGGCGTCATAACGCATTTCAACATTGCCGATTAATGGGAAGTCTTTTCTAAACGGATGACCAACAAAACCATAATCTGTCAAAATTCGACGTAAATCTGCATGACCTTCAAATAAAATACCGTACAGATCAAAAGCTTCTCTCTCAAACCATGCCACACCATTCCACAGTTCAGTAATACTGGGGATCAGCGGATACTCTTCATCTTCAGCAAAAACACGAACTCTTATTCGTTGGTTATGAGTAAGGGAAAGCAAATGCACAACTGCGGCAAACCTGGGTTTTGTCCAGGTTGATACCTGTTCAGTGTCTGTATGTACAGCACGTTCGAAGCCAGTTTCAGAAGCAGCGTCTGTGACCCATTCAGCCATGCCATAAGTCGAGTAATCCATTCCACATAAATCGATCATTTCATCAAATCGAAATTGCTCTTCATCTCTCAGGCGCTGGCACACAGAAAAATAATTAGCCGAAGAAACTTCTAACGTTACTTCATTTACATCCAATACCACTTGGGTACTCTTGTCGCTGAGGATGTCGGCAAAAGCTGTTTTCACGGCTTCAAGGAGTAATTCGGCTCTCATACCAACTCCCCTTGCTGTACCTTTTCATTATTAATAACTGCAGTTTCCTGACGAGCAATGGTATTGGTACGTACAATTTTATTTTTTAGCTGAATAATGCCGTATAAAAGTGCTTCAGCGGTGGGTGGACAGCCGGGCACATAAACATCAACTGGCACAATTCTGTCACACCCCCGAACTACAGAGTAAGAATAATGATAATAACCACCACCATTGGCACAAGAACCCATGGAAATAACCCAACGAGGTTCAGTCATCTGATCATAAACACGCCTTAAGGCTGGAGCCATTTTGTTAGTTAAAGTACCCGCAACAATCATCACATCAGATTGCCTTGGGCTGGGCCTGAAAATCATTCCAAATCTGTCTATGTCATAACGTGCGGCACCAGCCTGCATCATCTCAATGGCACAGCAGGCCAATCCAAAACTCATAGGCCACATGGAACCAGTTCTAGCCCAGTTAATCACAGAATCAAGAGAGGTGGTGACGAAACCTTCTTTGAGAATGCCTTCTATTCCCATTCCAGTGCTCCTTTTTTCCATTCATAAATAAAACCAATGACCAACAGCCCAAAAAATACCATCATGCTCCAAAATCCAAACCAGCCGATGTTATCCAGAACAACAGCCCAGGGAAACAAAAAGGCAACTTCCAAATCAAAAATAATAAATAGAATGGCAACCAGATAAAAACGCACATCAAACTTCATACGGGCATCTTCAAAAGCATCAAAACCACATTCATAGGGTTTTAATTTATCTTCGTCGGGTTTATGTGGTCCAAGGATGAAACCGGCAAGTATAGGTCCAACGCCAATGGCGATGCCCATGACAATGAAAACCAATATTGGCAGATAGTTTTCTAGCATTTGTGTGCCCTTATCATATCGATTGGTGCTGAATTTTAAAGCAAATAATTTCGCTTTAGGTGATCTCTGTCAACTCAGTATAGAAAAGCTTGACGATATTCCCAATAAACAATTTTTTTCCTGGATTTTGAACCAGAACTTATTATTCTAATTACTATATAACCTCAAAAAATAGCATCCAGGCTATTTTTATCAAGATTTGTTATCAGTATTTATTTTAAAAATGGTGCCGAAGGCCGGACTTGAACCGGCACGGCTTACGCCACTAACCCCTCAAGCTAGCGTGTCTACCAATTCCACCACTTCGGCATAACAGTTAGTAGTGTTTTTAGCACACTACCAAATTTAAAATTTTTGAACTATTTGTCTTCATCTTCAGCAGGCTTATCTTCTTCATTGATCGTTTTAACTGCATCCACCGCTTCAGTAGTTTCCATTGCATCTGGTATTGCACTCTCCAGACTTTGTGTATCAATCTTGGTATCAACAGCCGGAATACCAGTGTTTTCTGTTGCAGGAATTTCTTCAACCGCAGGTTTAGTGATATCTTCAATCTTGGAAGCCGTATCTTTAACCCCTTTGTTTTGATTAGCTGTCAGATAAGCCAGGCTCAAAGCAATAACAAAAAACAGAGTTGCCAGAATACCCGTTGTTCGGGTTAAAAAATTCCCAGAACCGGAAGAACCAAACACAGTTGCAGAAGCACCCGCACCAAAGGAAGCGCCCATGTCGGCTCCTTTTCCGTGTTGAATTAAAATCAGCAATACTAAGGATATTGCTACAATAAGAAATGAAACTAATAAAATTTCGTACATAATAAACCTATCTTTCTTTGTTATTAGCTATGTGTTGTAGCTTTAACTATAGCAAATGGCTAAAAATGATTCAGCTTCCAGTGAAGCTCCGCCTATCAGCCCACCATCAATATCTGGCTGAGTGAATAATTCTGCCGCGTTGTCTGGTTTTACACTACCTCCATATAGGATTTGGGTAGTCAAAGCCTTCTCTCCTACTCGCTCAGTCAACCAGTTCCTGATTAAAGCATGAACTTGTTGAGCCTGCTGCGTTGTTGCTGTTTTACCTGTGCCAATTGCCCAAATCGGTTCATAGGCAATTACAGAAGTTGCTAACGCCTCGGCACCCACAACGTCAACCACCGATTGTAATTGAGCAATAATAACATCCTGAGTCTGATTTGATTCCCTTTGTTGCAAAGTTTCACCAATACAAAGTACAGGAATTAACCCTTGTTTTTTAACTGCCTCAAACTTGGCAGCTACTCGTTGATCCGTATCACCAAACAAAGTACGTCGTTCGGAATGACCTACAAGTACATATTTCACATTAAATTCTGCAAGCATTGATGCAGACACTTCACCGGTAAATGCACCTTTTTCTTGTTCAAAAGCATCCTGAGCACCAAGACTCAAAGGCGTACTCTCTAGCAGCTGTGCTAATGATGACAAATAAACAAAAGGTGGACAAATGGCTACCTGAGGTTGATTTTCCGAAGAAAGAACCTTTAGATCTGTGATCAGATCCTGTACTAATTGAGCATTTTCACTCAATGAGCCATGTAATTTCCAGTTACCTATTACTAAACGTTTTCTCACAGTAACTAACTCCTGTCAGAGGGGGCGCAATATTACAAGAGTCAAAAACAACTTACAAGCAAAAACACAGATCCTGTGCCCTACTAGCGCCCAATTTTAAATTTCAGCCCCAAAAGTCTTAACTGTATCTGCCAACTTCTCTGCAAGGCGGCTAATTTCGCTTTTGTCTTCACCTTCTACCATGACTCTGATCAAGGGTTCGGTGCCTGATGCTCTTAATAGTACTCTTCCTTTATCTTTTAGTTCTTTTTCTACTTCTTCAATAGCTTGTTTAATTTTTGGGTTGGATAGGGGATCGAAACGATGACTCACTACTACGTTGATTAATACTTGCGGCATCACTGTAACATCAGCAACAGCCTGATGCAGTTGTTGACCGCTCTCTACCAAACTCACCAAAACTTGAAGAGCAGCAACAATACCATCACCTGTACTGGTCGATTCACGGCAAATAATATGCCCGGAGCCTTCTCCGCCCCAATACCAATCATGCTTTTTTAGTAATGCCATAACATGACGATCACCAACGTTAGCCCGAACAAAAGGAATATCCAGCTCCTTTAAGGCCAGTTCAAGCCCCAAATTACTCATCAATGTGCCAACCACCCCGCCTTTTAAACGACCCGACTTTTTTTCATGAGCAGCTAATATATATAACAACAGATCTCCATCAAGAATATTGCCAAATCTATCAACCATCAAAACCCTATCGCCATCACCATCAAAAGCAATACCCAGATCAGCTTGATGTTCCAGTACTGTTTGTTTAAGAAATTCCGGGTGAGTAGAGCCGCAGTTATTATTGATATTAATACCATCAGGTTCAATACCTATGGCGATAATATCTCCCCCTAACTCTTCAAAAACCGCCGGGGCAATATGGTAGGTAGCGCCATGTGAACAATCCAGGACAATTTTCAAACCCTTTAAGGAAAAACTTCTAGGGACTCGGCTTTTACAAAATTCTATATAACGGCCTCGGGCATCACTAAGTCGCCTCGCCTTACCAAGTTGATCCGTCGCAACTGTATCCATGGGTTGATCCAACCAGCGCTCAATTTCCAGCTCGATTTCATCATCCAGTTTAGTACCGTCTTCATTAAAAAACTTAATGCCATTGTCATAATAAGGATTGTGAGATGCACTAATAACAATGCCGGCACTGGCTCGAAAAGTCTGGGTTAGATAGGCTATACCGGGAGTGGGCATAGGCCCTAATAGCACAGCATCTACTCCGGCTGCAATTAATCCCGCTTGTAGTGCTGCCTCGAACATGTAACCTGAAATACGCGTGTCTTTTCCAATCAGCACTTTTTTACTACCGCTGGCTGCAAGCGCCTTTCCAGTTGCCCAACCTAATCTCAGGGCAAAATCAGCAGTTATAGGAGATTGTCCTACCCTGCCTCGAACACCATCAGTTCCAAAATATTTACGACTCATTTTTACTCCAACTTAGAAAATTCATTGGTTCGACCTAAGTTAACCTGAGTTCAGGATAAGTTAATGGTCAATGTTTCCAAAATACGAAGCATATCTTTTGTCTCTGCCACATCATGCACTCTTAATATACTAGCACCATTTTGAATGGCTAAAAGCCCACTACAAATACTTGCCGGCATTCTCTCGGCAACGTCTTTACCTGTTATTGCGCCTAACATTCTTTTTCTGGATAGACCCACTAATATTGGATATCCTAAACTGACCAGTTTTGGTAATTGTTTAAAAAGTGCCACATTATGCGCCAGAGTCTTACCAAATCCAAATCCAGGATCTAAAATAATGTTGCTACTTTTTACTCCTGCTGCCTGTGCGGCTTGTGCTTGCTGGCTTAAGAAACTGCTCACTTCACCAAATACATCATCATAATGAGGCTCACTTTGCATCGTTTCAGGCTTTCCCTGCATATGCATCAAACAAACGGGTACATCTAATTGGGCCGCAACCTGCCTGGTTGTAGCGCAGTTCAAAGCGTTGACATCATTTATCATGCAAGCTCCGGCAGCAATGGCCTCTTGCATTACTTTAGCTTTACGAGTATCAACTGAGATGGGGGGTGGCAAATCTTTAAGCATTTCAATCAGAGGGATAACACGATCTAATTCCTGCTGCTCACTCACTTCTTCAGCACCAGGACGGGTGGATTCACCTCCAATATCCAAAATGTCAGCTCCCTGCTGAATCATTTGCTCTGCCCTGATAATCGCTTGTTCAGGATTGACAAAACGACCACCATCAGAAAATGAATCGGGGGTTACATTCAAAATACCCATTATTTTAGGCTGAGAAAGATCTAATTGTTTGCCTTTGCAATTTAATGCAAATTGATTTTTTGTGTGCATTTAGCTGAACAGGCTTTAATTGGCTCCAAATGATTTGGGCTATTCTACTCTGGTTTACTCTCAATTACTCTGTAAATACAAAGCTCAAACCAGGATCTGTATTTTACTAAAAGATTTTTATATTAAATATTTTTGGAGCAAAACCAAAATACTCGCTATAATCTGCACAATACAAATTACTCTGAGCAAATTTAATGGCTGCAATGACACCTTTATTTGGCCTTTTGGCTAAGTCACCGCTGGACCCCATTCAACAACATATGACCATGGTTCACCGCTGTGCCAAGCTTCTCCCTGGTTTTTTTGAATATGCTAAAGCCGGTAATTGGGAACAGGCAGAAAAAAGCTATGATGAGATCTGCCTGTTAGAAAGCAAGGCCGACTCCATTAAAAGAGAGCTCCGTTTAAGCCTTCCCAAAGGATTATTTCTGGCTGTTTCGCGTTCAGATCTATTAGATCTTCTCAGCAAACAGGATAAGATTGCCAACAAAGCACAAGATATAGCTGGATTGTCATTGGGTAGACAAATGCAATTTCCTGAATCAGTATCAGAAGCATTCACTGCCTACATCAATCGTAGTGTTGATGCCTGTGCTCAGGCTAAAATTGCTATCCACGAATTAGATGAATTGCTCGCAACAGGATTTAGAGGTAGAGAAGTCCAATTGGTTGAAAAAATGATCAAAGAACTCTCGGCCATTGAATCCGATACAGATACCATGCAAAGAGTGTTAAGAAGAAAATTATTTGATCTTGAAAAAGATCTGCCTCCCGTTGATGTGATTTTTTTCTACAAAATTCTTGACTGGATTGGCGAACTGGCTGATCGAGCTCAAAGTGTAGGAACTCGCCTTGAAATCATGATGGCCAACTAAAAAATTTAAACTTTTGATATCAATATCTTTAACCCGCTAAATTCTGGGGAATTTAGTGGTTTAATTGGTTTAACTATTTCAACATTTCATAGCTAATTACGCATAAATAGCGAATAAGCATAAAATGTTAACCCTATTGAAGGTGAACTAAAGTGGTCGAATTTTTTACTCAACACGGACAAACACTTATCTGGTTGGCAGCACTCGTTGGATTGTTAATGGCCTGGGGTGTAGGCGCAAATGATGTTGCTAATGCCATGGGTACTTCTGTTGGAGCAGGCGCTTTAACTGTTCGTCGTGCCATTATTATTGCGGTTATCTTTGAATTTACCGGGGCTTTTCTGGCTGGCGGTGAAGTAACATCCACCATCAGAAAAGGGATCATTGATGCAAATATGATGGTGGATAGTCCTGATTTACTGGTCTTTGGTATGATTTCGGCTTTATTAGCCGCCGGGATCTGGCTCATGATAGCCTCATATTTTGGCTGGCCAGTATCAACTACTCACTCAATCGTCGGTGCAATAGTAGGTTTTAGTGCCGTTGGGATCGGAATGGATGTAGTACAATGGGGCAAGGTAGGAACCATTGTTGCCAGTTGGGTCGTATCTCCAATATTAGCAGGTACCCTATCCTTTTTCTTAATTCAAAGTGTACGTAAACTGATTTTTGAAACTGATGATCCGGTCAAAAATGCCAAAAAATATGTTCCTTTCTATATGTTTTTAACTGGTTTTATTTTGTCACTTGTCACAGTATTTAAGGGCTTGAAACATGTTGGTATAAAATTATCTACTGGAGAATCACTCTCTATTGCTCTTTTTGTTGGACTTGCTGTGGCATTAACAGGCGTTTACTTCATCAACAAAATAAAAGTTGAGGAGGGTGAAAATCAGGATTACCATTTTGCCAGTGTCGAAAAAGTTTTTGCCATTTTGATGATCACCACAGCTTGCGGTATGGCTTTCGCTCATGGCTCTAATGATGTAGCCAATGCCATTGGCCCCCTCGCGGCAGTTGTCAGCATTGTTAATGAAGGTGGTCAAATTGGTGCAAAATCTCCCTTACCACCATGGATACTTCTCCTGGGTGCGCTGGGAATTGTTTTTGGATTAGTAACCTACGGCCATAAAGTAATGGCTACCATTGGTAAAAAAATTACTGAGCTCACACCTAGTCGAGGTTTTGCCGCTGAACTTGCAGCAGGTACAACCGTTGTTATTGCCTCTTCAACCGGATTACCTATTTCAACAACCCATACTCTGGTTGGCGCTGTTTTAGGGGTAGGTTTAGCCCGAGGAATTGCAGCATTGGATTTAGGCGTTCTCAGAACCATAGCACTGTCCTGGATTATCACCCTGCCTGCTGGTGGTCTTCTTGCTATTTTGTTCTTTTATGCCCTGAAAGGTGTGTTTTTAGCATAGCTATTATAATATATACCCGTGATACTTTGAAATGCGGGATTTCCAGGTATCACGGGTATAGCTCCTGACAGAGCATGACTCTTAGATAAGCACAACAAATAGCACTATTTAAAGGTATATTTTGATGAATATGCGAGCTTTATTATCAAAACTATTTAATAAGAAAATGTCAGGTGTAAAAATACGCTGCACTTTTTCTTCAATACTACTTTTATGTTGGAGTTCGCCTCTCTTTTCTGCGACAAATGACATCATGTATGTCACCGATGCGCTTGAAGTTGATTTACGCAGTGGCCCAACCAATGCCTACCGCTTTATTGGCCGTTTAACATCTGGAACCAAGATCACTGTATTGGAGCATGATGTTGAAAATAAAACCACACATGTCGAACTTGGTAATGGTAAAACCGGCTGGATCCAAACGGCATTTTTGGTCAATAATTCCGGTGCTGTAGAACAGCTGGAAAATGTCACAAAGGAACTTGTAAAACTTAAAAAAGAGGCTACCAATCACTCTTTATTACAGTCAGAAAAGCAAAAACAAATTAATGCTCTGACTAAACAATACAATAGCCTACAAGGCCAGGTAACGGAACTACAGAACAAACTTGAAATTGAACAACAAAAATATTTACGACTCTCCGATAACAAACGATTTGAACCTTTTTACATGGGCGGCATCGTCGCTTTCGTTGGTTTATTCATTGGATTGTTTTTGGGGAGAACCAGAAAGAAACACGATGGATGGAATTAACGGCTGGATTTAGCGGCTGGAGTTAACCTCCAGCTTAATTGTTAACATGAGTTTTTAGTATTAACTGAAACTATGTAACCTGAATTCTGTTTAAGAGATTTTCACCAGAGCCTGCCCCATGAACACAGCGAGTGCTTTGGGTACGAAGAACACGAAGAACTGAGTTATGTGGGAGATAGTCCCAGTGTCTCATTCTTAAGAGTCACACCTAACCCCAGAACAGTCCGGTTAGCATAATTGAAATAGGCCGTGACCTGATTAATTTCGAGAATTTTCCCATCATCAAATCCCTGTTCACGACAATCTTGAATTATTTCCTCTGTAACCGATGCTGGAGCAACAGTTAGGGCTTTGGCATACTGCAGTCCCGACAATTCGGCCCCTGAAAATTCTGATTCAAGATCACCTTCAACTAAGGCTTTATTAATTTTTTCAGCATGACCATCATTTTCTAACAGTCGTTTTAAACCCGCATAATGATGTTCAATACAATAATGACATTGATTTAACAAACTCACATAAACCCCAATAGTTTCCAGATACCACTTGGGTAACTCATTGTTTGCATGATGTAATACATTCTTATACAGCGACATATGGCCTTCCATGGAATGTGGACGCAAGCTATGAGCAAGCATAATATTATCTACCTTACCATTTGGCCCCTTGGCTCTCTGGTAAATCTTCTTAAGCTTCCCTTCAGATTCTTCTAATTCTATGGTTTTGATCCAGGACATTTACGAACTCTTAAGTTTTGGGTTAAATGGGACTCTGTATAGGCCAACAACACCGACCAGTTCTAATAAAAACGGCTTAAAAATAAGACAATAATGCGCTTTGAAAATAACCAACAAGGGGTATAATCCTCTTTTGTTATATCAAGCGCCAGCAAAAACTAAAACAGAGATTACATTTTGAATCCACGAAAAGCAACCATGAATATGGTTACTGGATTTGATGTTACTAACTCACCACAGCTGTGGTCATAGATCCAAAGGTTTGACGACTATGTTTAAAGCATCGCAAGTTTTATCAGACACCCCATTAGCAAATAGTCTTGATGACTGGAAAACGCTTATTTTTGAAAATTACCAGGTTGATGAATCAGCTTATTTGCAAGAATTAATAGATTTGGCAGAGTCAGATAGCGAAACTTTTCCAAAGGTCACTAAACATACTATCGATCTGATTAACCGTGTTCGCTCTAAAAGCGATCAACGAGATACCATTGAATCTTTCCTCCATCAATATAGTTTAGACACCTCTGAAGGGGTGGTGCTAATGTGTCTGGCAGAAGCACTACTGAGAATACCCGATGCTAATTCCGCCAATAGTTTAATTAAAGACAAACTAGCTTCTGCGGATTGGTCCAGTTATTTGGGTAAAAGTGATTCCTGGCTGGTTAATGCCTCCTCCTGGGGACTGGTCTTAACAGGAAAATTCGTCAAACTTGATGCAGACTTTACCGATAAATCTACTAACCTTCTCGCCAAAACACTGAATAAAGCTGGTGAACCTGTATTAAGAACCGCATTAAATCAGGTTATGAAATTTATGGGTAAGCAGTTTGTGTTAGGACGCACCATTAATGAAGCACTTAAACGTGGGAAGGACTCTCACAAAAAAGGCTACACACATTCTTTTGATATGTTAGGTGAAGCAGCCTTTACTGAAACAGATGCCAGAAATTATCAGGAAGCTTATTCTAATGCTATTAAAACATTAGGCCAGCAAGAACAACCTGAAGGAGTACACCCACCCAGTATCTCGATCAAGCTTTCAGCACTACATCCCCGTTACGATGTCTTCAAGCGAGAACGCGTTCTGGAAGAATTAGGACAGCGCCTCAACCAGTTAATCACTCAGGCCAGAGAAGTTGATGTCGCCATTAGTATTGATGCGGAAGAGGCCGACCGACTGGAAATCTCTCTTGAATTATTTGAGCAGCTCTATCGCCATCCCGTTTGCAAAGATTGGGATGGATTAGGAATTGTGGTTCAGGCCTACTCTAAAAGAGCTTTACCCATTTTATGTTGGCTCAACCAGTTATCAACCGAAGTTGGTACTCGCATACCTGTTAGACTAGTTAAGGGGGCTTACTGGGACTCTGAAATCAAATGGTCGCAACAGGGTGGTTATGATAGTTATCCCGTATTTACCCGCAAAGCCGCCAGTGATGTTTCTTATCTTGCCTGTGCCAAATATTTATTAACTCTCGAAGGCCGACTCTACCCTCAGTTTGCCACCCATAACGCCCAAACCATTGCCAGCATTTTATCTTTAAGTGGAAGCAACCGGAATTTTGAGTTTCAACGATTACATGGCATGGGGGAGGTTTTGTACAATGAAGTACTCGCAGAACAACGAGAATTAAATACCCCGGTTAGTTGTCGCATCTATGCACCAGTCGGACTCTATAATGAGTTACTGCCCTATCTGGTTCGACGTTTGTTAGAAAATGGTTCTAACTCTTCTTTTATCCACCAGCTTGTAGATGAAAGTATAACGCCTGAATCTCTGGCGCTGCACCCTGTCAATTCGTTGAAAGCCTGTAAGACACTGGCCAATCATAAAATCCCTTTACCACCTGATATGTATACCGCCCATACAGAAAGTAGCAGTCGATTGAATTCAAAGGGTAGCAACTTAAGAGCTGAGTCTGACAAGGTACCTTTTGTCAAAGCCGTTTCCAGCTATCTTGATAAACAATGGCATGCTACCCCCATCATCAATGGGGAAAAATTGATGAATCAGGAAAGTTTTACAGATTGTTGGTGCCCCTATGATATCAAACAAAAGATTGGGACACGCTGCGAAATCAATGAGAAACAATTACTACAATCCCTCGAAGTTGCCTATAACAATTATGAAAGCTGGCGGGATACCCCGGTAGAAACAAGAGCCACATGCTTAAGAAAAGCAGCGGACATAATGGAACAGCAGGAAGCTGAATTAATTGCCATTTGTACCCGTGAAGCAGGTAAAACCTATGAAGATGGCATTGCTGAAGTCAGAGAAGCTGTAGATTTTCTGCGTTATTATGCAACCCAGGCAGAAAAAGATTTTAAAGATATCATTCTGCCAGGACCTACGGGCCAGAGAGATACCATACGGCTGGAAGGTCGAGGAGTTTTTGCCTGTATTAGCCCATGGAATTTCCCATTAGCCATTTTCACAGGCCAGATAGCTGCGGCAATCGCTGCAGGTAATGCGGTATTGGCAAAACCTGCCGGACAAACCAGCTTAATCGGTTACAAAGCTGTTGAGATCTTACATCAGGCAGGCGTACCCAAGGAAGTTTTACACTTTATACCTGGTCGTGGCTCGTTAATTGGCAAAAAGATATTAACAGATCGCCGTATCGCAGGCGTCTCTTTTACCGGCTCCACCGAAACCGCTGTTCAGATCAACCAGACATTAGCCGCCAGAACTGACGCGCCAATTGGTTCCCTGATTGCTGAAACCGGTGGTCAAAACTGTATGATCGTAGACAGCTCTGCCTTACCTGAACAAATCGTTGCCGACATTATGCGCTCAGCATTCACCAGTGCCGGTCAGCGTTGTTCTGCTTTGAGAATTGCCTATATACAAGAAGAGCTGGCACCCAGAGTACTGGAGCTATTAAAAGGCGCAATGGCTGAATGGCAATTGGGTGATCCTAGTTTATTAGCTACCGACTCCGGACCCGTCATTGATAAGGCTGCCAGAGATGATTTACAGGCTCATATTGATAAACTGAGCAAAACCAGAAAACTTCTGGCCCAGGCACCTATGACCGTTGATCCAACTATTGGGTATTTTTTACCGCCAACGGCATTTGAGATTGATAGTATCAATGACCTCACCCAGGAAAATTTTGGCCCCATCTTACACATCGTTAGATATAAATCGAAAGAAATTAAAAAGGTTGTACAGGATATCAACAACTATGGTTATGGCCTGACCCTGGGCATACACAGCCGTAATGAGGGTTTTGCTAACTATATTGCCAATAATGTGAGAGTAGGAAATATATACATTAACCGCGATATGATTGGTGCAGTAGTGGGCGTGCAACCCTTTGGTGGACAGGGACTATCGGGAACTGGTCCAAAAGCCGGAGGCCCTTTCTACCTGCACCGTTTTTGCACCGAACGCACCATCTCCAACAATACAGCAGCGATTGGTGGTAACACCGCACTGCTGTCATTAAATGATGAATAAAACACGACTACGATAATATGAGTGAAATTTCACAGGACTATATCGACCATATTAGTCGTCAACTTGCAAAGGATGAACTGGCAGATTTTTTTGCGATCTGCCAACGCCCTCTTCGTAAAAGTATCAGAGTCAACACACTTAAAATTTCAACGCCTGACTTCCTTGAACGCGTGAAAAAATACCAATGGAAACTCACTCCCATCCCCTGGTGTGAACAAGGATTTTGGCTGGAACGGCCCGAGGCAGAAGAAGCGCAAACATCTATTGGCAACTGTATCGAGCATATTCTGGGCCTGTTTTATGTACAGGAAGCAAGCTCAATGCTGCCACCTGAAGCATTACTCAATTTTATGAGCGAAACACCACAAAGAGTTCTGGATATGGCCGCATCTCCAGGCTCAAAAACCACTCAGCTCATTGCAAAAACACAAAATCAAACCCTGGTTATTGCAAACGAGATTTCCGCTTCACGTTTAAAATATCTTTATGGAAACCTATGTCGAACAGGATCTATCAACAGTTGCCTGACACATAAGGATGGCCGGGACTTTGGTTCAATTGCTAAAGAAAGTTTCGATGCCATCTTATTAGATGCCCCCTGTACTGGTGAAGGCACGGTTAGAAAAAACACCGATGCTTTAAAAAACTGGTCAATCAAACCAGTACTACAAATGGCGAAACTACAAAAAGAGCTAATTATTTCAGCTTTTGAAGCACTCAAACCTGGCGGCCGTCTGGTGTACTCAACATGCACCATTTCAAGAGAAGAAAACCAGCAGGTTTGTCAATTTTTATTAGAAAAATATCACAATCAATGCAGCGTAGTTCCATTAGAACAATTATTTTCACAGGCCGAAAAAGCAGCAACAAAAGAAGGTTACCTACATATTTTGCCCCACCTGTTTGATAGCGAGGGCTTCTTTGTGGCCTGCTTCCAAAAACAAGGTCAACTGGAAACATCTACTCCCTTAAATATTGAAACCAGTGGCCATTGGAACCATATGAGTACTCAGTTAAAACAAAGTTTTGAAGAGTTTTTAACGCAGCAATTTAACTTTAATATCACCGCTTTCTCCGGGGTTCTATTAACCAAAGAACAACCTAAGCACAGCGAGTTGTGGATGTTTCCACAACATTTGAATGGTCTGCTTAAAAAACTACAACCTAATCGCTCTGGTATAAAACTGGGGGAAGTCAGACAAAAAGGGAAAAATACAGATTTCAGGATCAGTCATGAATTCGCCATGGCTTTTGGAGCACAATTCCATCGGGGTTACATTGAAATCACTAAAACACAATTACAACAATTCATCACAGGAAAAGATCTTCCTCTTGAAAAAACTTTAGATTTTAAGGGAGATTGTCTAATTAAATTGCAAGGATACCCTCTTGGCTTAACCCGAGTTGTTGGATCTCGTTTAAAAAACAAACTCCCAAGAGAACTCATTCGGGATAACTGGAAGGGCTAAATATACCCCTAACCATTAAAAATACCATTCATGCTTCCTCATAAATATCAATAAACTCAGTTTATAACAAAGATATTAACAAAGCTTATCTGGATTACCAGTTTTGAGAATGAATAATCACAATTGGTAAAATCTAGTTGCCAAACAACTTGATAATAAAAAGAAAGTTGCCATGGTGCCAGTAGTGAACAACGCAAATATTGTTAAATATCAACAAATTACAACTAAATATTTTAAATTACATATTAATAACACATATCTAATACGACTGGCCTGATATTTGCTCATTCTGGTTAGAAACGTAATGTTTTGAACTCGTAAACTCTTTATCTCTAGGTTTAAGTAAGGGATTTACCATTAAAAATGTAGCTATAGGTAGTACATTATGATGCAAAAAACAGCCATTTCACAAAAATCCAGGATCGCCTCTATTTCTATAAAATTAATAGAGAATTCAAAACTTGACATCTATACGGTGAACCCTGAATCACTGTTAATTGAGAATGTCAGTGAAGGCTTGATTTCTAGCACGGGGTACTCTAGAAATGAATTAGAAAACATGCGAATTGACTTTTTAAATAATGAACATAACCATCAATTTTTCAGAAAAACATTCTCACCTCTAAAACTCGGAAAGAAAAAATCTCTTGTCCTAAATACCTATCGAAGAAAAAAGAATGGTTCGATTTTTTCTGTAACAGGAAAAATCTACTATGTAAGCACCGACTCTAAGAAACGTTTTTTAATTTTGGTGCATGAAAACAAAAACGTTAACAACAGAGATAATTTTCTGGCAAATGAAATACTAGCAGCCACAAGTGAAGCCATCATAATAACAGATGATTTATTTACAATAAAACAGGCCAACAAAGCCTTCTCTTTAACTACCAAATTTCAAATTGAAGATGTAAGAGGTAAAAATATAAACTCTATCTGCTCCTCAATTAATGGTAATCATTCTAAAAAAAACATCTTACAACAGTTACAACTGGTTGGAGAATGGGAAGGAGAAACAAACAACAAGCTGGCAAATGGAGAGATTTTCCCAGCATGGGTAAGAATACATAAATATCTGGAAAAAGACGGCAGTGTAGCTGGTTACATTTTCGCCTTCAACGATATAAGCGATAAAAAAAATACACTGGATAAATTATCTTATCTTTCAAATTGTGATCCTTTAACAGGACTTCCAAACCGAAATAAATTTATAGAAGCCATTAAAAACAGAATAAGCAAAGTAGAAGATGATCAACCAGATTTTGCAATACTCCATATTGATATTAATGACTTTAAAAAAATTAACAAAGTATTTGGCCATGAAGCTGGCAATCAAATTATCATTTCTGCAGCGAAAAGACTTTCTCAAAAAGCCAGAAAAAATGATATTTTAGCAAGTTTTGGCGCTGATGAATTTTGTTTTCTAGTTGACGAAGTGAAATCAAAACAACATGCTTATTTAATCGTAGAAAGACTTCAGAAAGCATTTAACGCTCCTTTTCATTTTAATGATCAAGAAGCTCATATTAATGTGAGTATTGGTATAGTTTTAAATAAAACCAATAAAACTAATGTCGAAGAATTATTGCAACGTGCAGAGCATGCAGTTAACTATGCTAAAGGAATTGGAAAAAACAGTTTTCATCTTTATAAAAACCATCAGGACAAGTTGTTTTTATCAAGATTTGCAATGGAAAATCAATTACATCATGCCATAGAAAATAACGAGCTTGAGCTATATTACCAGCCTCAGTTAGATATAAAAACGGGGAAAATTTTATCTGCTGAAGCTTTATTACGTTGGAATAGCCCATCAAAGGGATTAATTTCTCCAATTGATTTCATTCCTATAATAGAAGAGAATGAACTAATCATTCCCATCGGTAATTGGATAATTAAAGAAGCCTGTTATCAAGCCATGCAATGGCAAAATTTAGAGCCGGAAGGATTTAAAATTGCAATCAACCTATCTCCAGTTCAATTTAAAAATCTTGATATTATTGAAACAGTTAAAGAGATATTGAAAAAAACAAATCTGGATCCGAAAATGTTGGAGTTGGAAATAACGGAAAATCATATGATGCAGGAGTCTTCTATAACAACAGAAATCCTTCACAAATTCGATAACATGGGAATCGGTCTACAAATAGATGATTTCGGCACAGGGTACTCCTCTTTAAGTTATCTAAAAAAATTACCTGTTAACACTTTAAAAATCGATCAATCCTTTATTAAAAATATAGCTCACAATAGTGATGACATGGCTATAGTGGAAGCCATTATTGCCATGAGTCATGCTCTAAATATCAATGTAATAGCTGAAGGCATTGAAGATAAACACCAATTTCTTCAATTATATCGAGCGGGATGTAACAAAATACAAGGATATTTGTTTGGAAAACCAATGAAAGCAAGTGAATTCACTGAATATTTGGCACAACATTCTCAAGTAAACCATCAGAATTTAGCATATATAATATGACAAACAACATAAAAACAACAAAAAAAACGGAACTTAAAACCATAAATATTCTTGTTATAGATGACAAATGGCATCTATTGAATGAACATTTACGTCATGCTCTTCCAGCTGGATATCAATGTAAAATCAACCACATTGAAAGCTTTGATAATTTCTCAAAATTATTACATTGGAATGATTGTGATCTGATAATAAGCCTTGGCTGTGCTGAGTCGTCTGTCAGTTACAAATCAATAATCCATTGTCAAAAAACACAACCTACAACTCCCTTTTTTATTGTTGAGAATACTCATCACACTGACATGGAAATTAGAAGGTTGAACTTAATGGAATTAGGTGCTTTTGATGCAGTTCATATTGAAAGCAAAAAATTACTCTCTCTAACTCTAAAAAAAGTTATCCAACATTCTGAAATATTGCAAGGCCACTTCCAGTTTAAAAATGCACTCACACAGATAGCGACAACAAACGATTTTTTAATTGCGTCAAACCCTACTCCCATAATTTTGGTCGACCAGGGTATTGTTATCGAAGCAAATCAGGCTTATGCAAATTTATTGGGAGAATCTAATATTGAAAAAACACTGTGGACTCCTTTTATGGATATTATTTCAAAAAAATCCACCCATAAAATAAAATCTCTATTAACTGATTTTTCATCAACTATTCAAGAGAAAGAGATCATCTGTCAACTTGAATTATCTTCTGAAAGAAGCGAATCCTGGAAACTCTGTTTCATCAATAACAAACATAACGACACAAACTGTGTTCAAATATTATTCCAGCAACACATTCAAGAAAAACCCAACCAACCAAAGCCTGAAAAGGATTCTCTGACCGGGTTACTTCAAAGAGAAATTTTTATAAAAATACTTGAAAAAGAAATATCAGAATCAGCATTACAACCAATTTCAAGCCATGTCATTTTTATCAAACTTGATAATTTTGAAAACACCATTCTTGATATTGGTTTAGCTGCGAGTGACAAAGTTATTTATGAGTTAGCAATTTTATTAAAAAGTACACTAGCTAACCAAACATCTATTTCTCGGTTTTCAGAACAAGTTTTTGCAATCCTTGTCCGTGACAATGAACAATCCGAAGTCATGAAGATAGCAGATAAAATCACCAACGATTTTTCAACGCATGCAACCATGGTAGAAAATTTATCCGTCTCTATCACCTGTAGTGTTGGTGTTTGTAAGGTTGAGCATCAGGTGAGAAATGCCTACCAGCTTATGGCTAAAGCCCATTCTGCTTATCATATAGCTCTTGCTAACGGCGGAAATCAAACCTGTTTTTACGAACCTCTTAAACTGGCATCTCAACATAATAAAAACCATGACTTAATAGATCAGATCGAATATGCTTTAACCTGGGAACTCTTTGAGGTGGCTTTCGATAAAATCATTGGTCTTACAAATGAAGGCGAAATCATGTATCAGGCTATTGCTAACTTTTCAGGTCAGGAAAGCCAAAAATTTAACCCGCAAAAAATTGAATCTTTAGAAAACAATCCATTCACATCTCATTCACTTGATAAGCTTGTATTGACCAAGGCTCTAAAACAGATAACTCATGAAAAAGACTTTAAAAAAGATTCAAAACTTTTTATTTATCTAACATCCGCCAGTATTTGTGATCGTTCTTTTTGTGTATGGTTAAAAAACACATTATCCCAAATGGATACCATGCATAGCCAATTAATATTTGAAATAAGTTCAAATACATTTCAAACGCATCCTCATCACTGCAAACGTTTTTGTGAAGAAATCAAATATATGGGTTCGCAAATAGCATTAAGTGATTTTACTCTGGAAAATGATTTAACCAGACAGTGCATTACATTCCCTTGCGATATCATCATTTTTAACAACGACTTTCAGAAACAATTATTCAAAAACTGTCAATTTCTGGATAAATTAACCACTACAGTGAGAGATTTCCACCAACACAATAAAAGTGTAATAATCCCCAATGTTGAATTTAATTATGATCTGACCACTTTATGGGATGCTAAAATTGATTTCATTCAATGGTCATCACCTCAACTGGAATCAACTTTTGAGGCCTTGGAGATGCGTTTATTGTAAACACATTTTTACTTTTCTAATACAGACTACCTGACATAGGCTTCATTAAGCCTGCATAACAATCTTTATTGACAGCGCCATGTAAGAGATCGTCCATTCCAATTGCCATATATATCTTAAGACATTAGAGGTGATCCTACATTTTGAATTAGAGCTTTTGTCTACTTCATTCAAATCCAAAGGCTAACTTCATGTTATATATAGAAATATTGATTTTTCATATATAACAATCCAATAAAATAAGTTTTTCCCCCTATTGTTCAAATATTCTTTTGCCCTAGAATTAACTCTGTCGCAAGGAAGTGACATAGGGATAAAGAAAGGGAAAAGGGACATGGCAAAGGATTTGCCATTGTAGGCAGGAAGTCTACTAAGGAAAAGTACCACTCATGGAAGAAGCAATAAGGATATTGCATTAAATATGGAAGTTGCAGGATGCAGTTGTAGCTGTGTAAGAGCAGAACGATTTCAGGATGAAATCAAAAGTAGGTGGCCATTGGCCACCTTTTTTTGTTGTGCGTTCGAAAGCCCCTATACCTTCAAGAGATGCCTTCAAGAAAACTAATCAATGCCTTGACTGGCGACCAGATGTTCTTCTATCCGATGAACGATTATCACTATCACTCGATCTTTTACTCGACTCTTGACTCGATTTTTTCTCAGACCGTTTATAATCTGAGCTGGAAGAGCGTTTCTCCCTGCGTGTTGATTGTTGTGAACTTTTTGGTGGCTTAACTCTTGGTGGTGTAGCTTTTGGTGGCTTAATTCTTGCCGGTTTATCTGCGTTATTTCTCTGCCTGGGCGGACGCTCAGAATTAAGATCTGATCTTTCTATCTGTGTGGAACTTCTGTTGTTCCTGGAAAAATCTCGAGCACTTCTGGAAGAGTCTCGTTCATTTCTAGTGGCTCTTCTGGTGGATCTATTAGTGGTTAACTCATCTTCAGGCGTCTGTCTGGTACGCGCTCGTGTTTCTCTTAAACGATTAGTTTCTTTTATACGGTTATTATCCAGTTGCTGTCTCAATCTTTCCTGTCGAGTATTCTGCCTGACGTTTGGCTGCTGAGATCGTTCTCTAGTTCGTTGTGTCGCCTGCTGTCTATTTGTGGTCAGTGACTGTTCATTGCTACGAGTGATATTCCTCTGATGCACACTGGGTCTGTTGCTATTGTAACGTTGACGCACTTGATTATTACGATATGCCACACCACGACGATGAGTTGGGTTATGGCGCCATCGTCTGGCTTCATTGTCCTGCAAGATTTGACGACCACGGCGATAGTTCCGATCAGGATAGTTGTGTGCATCATGGCGTCTATGATGACGATGATAAGGCTGCGTTACCACAATATGACGGTTATACCAGTGAAAAGCACTGAAATGAAAATTAAACGATAAATGTACTCTTGGGTGATAATAAAATAAGCCGTGATGAGGATAATGATGCGGATAATTCCAGTAAATCGGAGGGTTATAACTCCAGTACCAGGGGCCATAAATAACCCGTGTATCATAGGTTGGTACATAAACCACTTCACGCTCGATAGTTTCTATAACAATCGTATCATCTTCACGATTGATATCTACGTGTTCCATTTTATCCAGATTTCCAGCCAGATCTGCTTTATGTCTTAAGGATTGAATACTTGAAAGCAGTAATTCTTCATCTTGCAAAAAGGCGTCACCCAGTTTTTGCGTCCATTCCAGCTCATTACTGAGTCTTTCCAGAATTTGTGGGAAAAGCACCAATGCTTTAACACTGGGATCCCAATCTTCACCCTCGATCTGCTCCAATGCCATATCAGCTTCCAGATCTGGATTTTTTTTCACCCAGCGATCTGCCTGAATAATTTCTAATGGATAGGTTGAGGCAATAAGAATATGGGTCAGCAGGCTATCAGGATAAAGTGCTATTGGTGCCAGCATTTGCTCCAACTCAGCCTCAGTGAAAGCATCTTCTACAACCTCATGTGCTACAACCTTATTTGCTTCATCTTTCTGTAATTCATCCCCCTGAACCTGGCCTTGTTGTTGTTCAACAGCAAACACATCAGCACAAGAGAGGCATATGAAAAGACTAAAACTAATGGCTATAAATTTTTGCATGATGTTTTCTCTCTTTGTTCAACATTTTAATACTCACTAATATGTATTAAAGCATAAGTAAACTGAACACTACATGAACAGGGTAAAATCAGAAGCACAAAGCATGGTAAAAAACTGATTTATCCGACAATTGGCACTTATTCCCACAATTGGATAGACTGGTTTCCTAAAATAATACTAAACCACAAAGGATTTTTTCACTGTGAACGAAACCGTCACTGACAGCCATTCTTCAACTATTGTTCCGGAAACACAACTTTTTGGTCATCCCAAAGGTCTTTATGTGTGTTTTTTCACTGAAATGTGGGAACGTTTTTCATTTTATGGAATGAAGGCATTACTCCTGATGTATCTGGTGAAATACCACATGTTCAGTGATGAACATGGTTATAACCTGATTGGTGCCTATGCCGCTTTAGTTTACGCAGTTCCTGTTATTGGAGGCATGCTGGCAGATCGATACCTGGGTATGCGAAAAGCCGTTATTTTCGGGGGATGTCTTCTGGTATTAGGTCACCTGGGAATGGCCTATGAAGGACATCAGGCTTCACTGGTAAACGGTGAAATTATTCGTGATACAGGCGCTTTACAATTTTTCTACTTCTCTTTGGCGTTAATTATTACCGGCGTAGGGTTTCTCAAACCCAACATATCCACCATTGTTGGTCGCCTTTATCCTGAAAATGATCCTCGGCGTGACTCCGGCTTTACTATTTTTTACGCTGGCATCAATGCCGGTGCCTGGCTAGCACCCCTGCTATGTGGTTATCTCGCCTATAAAAAAGGTTGGAGTTGGGGGTTTGGCCTCGCTGGTATAGGAATGGTCATTGGGCTTTTAGTTTTTATTTTTGGACAAAAATATTTACAGGGCCATGGCAAATCCCCCATTCCCGAAAAACTATTAAAACGTAAGTTTGGTATAAGCCTGGAACAGTGGATTTACCTGGGAGCAATTGGCGGTCTATTTACTATATGGGGATTGGTGCAAACCCACTCTTTAATGGTTCAAATAGCGAGTTGGCTACCTTCCGCTACTCCAGTTTTATGGTTTTTACATAGCATCACATTGGTGCTGATAATAGGTATTTCCTGGTTTTTAATCAAACGTTGCCACAGGGTTGAACGTCAGCAAATGTTTGTTTTATTCATGTTTATTCTGGCAGGACTGATCTTTTTTGCCCTATATGAGCAAACTTACGGTTCATGGGTGGCACTGTCTGATCGTGTAATGGATAGAACAGTATTCGGTGTCGACTGGAAAGCAGAGCAACTAACCTCGTTGGGAGCAATGTTCATATTACTGCTATCTCCACTTTTTGCCTGGCTTTGGCCAACATTAGATAAAAACGGCCTCAATCCAAGTAAGCCGCTTAAAATGGCCTTAGGGATCATGTTCGCAGGCCTTTCATTTTTGATCCTTGCCCTGGGTACACAATCACCATTAGAAACTGGACTCATGAGTATCTGGTATCTGGTACTGGCTTATTTTGTTCTGGAAATTGGAGAAATGATGTTATCACCCATTAGCCTTTCAGCGGTTACTCAACTCTCTGTCAAAAGTGTAATGAGTTTAATGATGGGGGTTTGGTTTCTTGGCACATCTTACTCTGAAATTCTCGCAGCAGAACTCAATAAACTATCGTCAATTAAAACAGAAGCAGGAAAAATTACCGACATTGCCTTTGCCCTGGGTAAATATGAAGATCTGTTTATCTTTTCTGCTCAAATTGGTGGTGCCGCTGCACTATTCTTTTTCCTTATTAGCCCAATACTTAAAAAAGGTATGCATGGTGTGAAATAAAGATCTGAGGAAGTTAAAAAAGGTGGCCACAATGGCCACCTATCTTGCTGCTAGCTTCTTCCTTGAAATAACCACCTATCCCTGACTGGACTTCCTTGTCTGCAATGACAAGTCCCTTGCCCTATATTCCTATGCTTCTTCCTTGAAATAACCACCTATCCCTGATTAGACCTCCTGTCTGCAATAACAATCCTTTCCCCTAAATCCCTTCGGGGCTTACCATCAGTTGAATCCAGAATTAAGATTTATTCAGCTGATTTTTCTACAGCATCCTTTCTGAGATCGTTCTGAAATAATTTGTTCTAATAAAACATAAGACTCTTTAAGCAAATTACTCACATAACTTTTGACGCCTTTCTGCGCTTCTTCTTTTGAGAAAAAGGGACCAATATCCCCCCGTTCTCTGGTTTGAAAATACCAACCATCAATTTTAGCTAAATACCTGCTATTGCGGAAATACAAACATTCCTGATTAGAATTCTCACGCAAATCGTACATCATGTTTATTGCTCCTATATCTGAAAATAAAATTTACTACGGGAAGTGTTACTCCCCAAATTTTAACCACGGTTTAATTCCGTTTAGATAAGTACATTTTATAGAGCTAGCAGGTACAAAATTCGCATTGATAAGACAAATTTTGGTCAAATCCTGCCAAAATGCACAAATTTCATTAAATTTTTTGATTAAAAAGTGAAAAATTCAGTTGAGAATGCTTCGAAGTGAAATTTGAAAGGATGAATTTATTTTTAGTTTAAGATCAAAAAAGTGAGTACTTACATTTTAGTTTGAATACGACAGAAAATAGCTCCTTCGACTGCACTTATTACCATGGATGGCATAGCAGTTAATTTCTCCATCCATGGAGATAAACAATTGCCGTGGAGCTACTTAACTACTTTTATAGTCCTTAGGCGAACATCCAAATTGTGCCTTAAAACATCGTCCAAAATGACTTTGAGTTCCAAAACCAACTTCCATGGCTGCATATTGAATGCTATGGCCTTCATCTAAAATGGTTTTTGATTTTTCCAGCCGATAACGTCTCATGTATTCTGAGGGAGTTATATTAAGAATACTTTTTAACTTCCTGAAAAACTGCCTTTCACTCATAGCAACTTCAGAGGCTATCATAGCAACAGTGGTTGAAGGTTCAGCATAAAGAGGTTCCAGAATATCATTTAACTTTGTAATAAATTGTTCCTGTTGCAAGCCGATGTTGTCTTCGGTACTAGATGCATCAATCTCTTGAACGAGTTGGTGTTTTTGCCCTTGCCCTTGTTTTGGCGGTTGGAATGCAATTTCACCAAAACGGTTTTTGAGGATATTCCTGATTTCTAAAAGGTTCTTTAAGCGAATTTTTAACTCTTCAACATCAAAGGGTTTGGTTAAATATTCATCGGCCTTGTTTTGCCAGCCTTTTAAACGACTTTCTCTATCACCCCGTGCTGTCAGCAGAATAATAGGAATATGATTGGTAATCTCATTGCTTCTAAGTCTGTGCGTGGTTTCATAACCGTCCATTTTAGGCATCATCACATCACTAATGATTAAATCAGGTACTTCAGCAGTGGCAATTTCAAGACCCTCTGCACCATCTCTTGCGGTCAGAATTTGATAATCATCTTCGATGCTGGAAACAATATAGTTTCGCATATCCGCATTATCTTCAATTACCAATACACTGGTTTTTTGATTCACCTGAAGAAGATGGTCTTGAAGAGAAGGTTCTAACTCCTGTTTTTGTTCCGTTTGGTTTTGTTCGGCAGAAGAACTGGCCCCTTGATTGGTTAACCCCATCAGCTCCATGGCCACAATTTCAGCATTGGCATGCAAACTCACCTGGCTATCATCCACTTCACCAATAATGGGTAAATAGACAGTGATTTGGGTGCCTTTACCCAACTCACTTTGAATATCAATACGTCCCTGATGGGCTTCCACCAGACTTTTTACCAACGCCAGGCCAATACCTGCACCAGTCACCTGTTCGCTATTTTCATCCAGCACACGGTTATAACGTTCAAAAATGGTATCAAGTTTATCCGCAGGAATACCAATGCCTGTATCAACAACTTGAATACTCAGTTCATTATTTGAAGTGCGAGTGGTTTCAACGCTAATACTGTCCCCGGCTTTGCTGTATTTAATGGCATTAGAGAGGAGATTCAGTACAATCTTTTCCAGGGCATCATTGGTAAATTCAAAATTCACCTCAGCTATGTTTTTAATACTGAGCTGTATGTTTTTCTCTTCGGCTAAATCCGCAAAAGCTTCTGTAAGAAGGCGAATGATTTTTCCCGTGGGCTGGGGGGACTTTTGAGTAATGGCTTTAATGCGGAAGGTTTCAAGGTTTAGCAGTTGATCAACCATGCGCAATAGACGATAGCCGTTTCTTTGCACGATATTTAATCGGGCAATTTCCTGCTCACTGGGATGGTTTCTTAACATCTGTGCAACAGGGCCTAAAATAAGCGTTAAAGGCGTTCTAAATTCATGAGAGACATTAGCAAACTCTTCATTCTTTTTGGATAGGAGTTGTTCAACCTTATCTTTTTCTGTCGCCAGCTCTTCGGTTCGGATCTGAACCGATTTTTCCAGCTCCTGTGAGCGTTTAGTTAACGCACGGGTACGATAAACCACCAAAAAATAAATACTCAGCAAAGTCAAAATAACATAACTTGCATAAACCCAGGGAGTTTGCCACCAGGGTGTAGCCACTGAAATATCAATACTGGTTTCAGGACCATTCCAGAGACCATCAATATTGGAAGCCTTAACACGAAACGTATAGTTACCCGGATCAATATTAGTGTAATTAGAATAACGTCTATCCGAACTCACCTCATTCCATTTCTGATCATACCCCTCCAGTTTAAATTGATAACTAATGCGTTCAGGATGCAAAAATTCCAACGCAGAAAAAGAGAAAGCAAACACATTCTGATCGTAATTTAAATCGATTGACTCAGTGGTATTAATCATCTGTTCCAAGGGGGAATCTGGAGCAAGGTGTTTAGGTTTTACCGACTGATAAAACAGTTCAAAATCATTAATGATTACTTTTCTGCTGGGGTTGTTTTTAACAATATCCTTAGGGTTAAAATGATTAATACCGTTTATGCCGCCAGTCCATAAGATCTGGTGTTTTTCATTAAAAGAACCCGCAGGAGTGAAAGCATCAGCCTGCAAACCATCGCTTTCCAGAAAGGTATCGATTTTTTCACTGGGAAATGAAAGACGAGATAAACCTTTTTCGGTAAAAATCCAGATATTGCCATCAGCATCCTCAATGGTTTTCCAGATGACATTGCTTAACAAGCCATCTTCCATGGAATAACGGGTAGTTTTCTCGGTTTCAGGGTTATAACGGAACAGACCTTCGCCTTGAGAGCCTATCCAGATGGTGTTTTGTTTGTCTATATCAATGGAGTAGAGTCGTTTGGGAATAAGAGGTGTATCTTTACCCTTGGGCTGGATCTGAATGAAATTTCCATTTTTCGAAATGTATTTCCATAATCCCTGAGCATAAGTAGTAACCCACAGACTGCCACTGTTATCAATAGATACTTTATTTAACGCTTTGACGAAAATGTCATCACTATCTGAATTTCCCTTTTTCGTGGGTATGTGCTGTGAAAAGAGCTGTTTTTTTAAATCGAATTCGATTAATCCTTGTAGAAAGGTAGCTATCCAAATTTTACCCATTAAGTTACCACTAATATCTTTAATAACATCTAATTTTATTTTTTCTGTTGAATTTACAATTGAGATAATATGATAAAACTCATATTTATCCTGCTGTGGATGGTAGCGATAAATACCATCATTGAGAGTTCCAATCCAAATATCGCCATGTTCATCCTCAAATAAAGAAACCACATTTTTAAGGGATGTTTTTTTAGGGATAGTGCCGGTTGAAGAGTTATTGATGTCAGTGATTTTTTCACAAGTCCCTTTTTTAAAATCAATTTTATGCAAAGCCTGTCCAAAGGATCCTATCCACAGTACATTATTTGAATCATGTAAGATGGCATAAATAATGTTTCCAGCCAGACAGTTTTCGATATTTTTTGTTGATTGAACATGACCAAAAGTCTGCAAACTGATATCGAGAATATTGATGCCCACAGCCGTTCCTATCCAGATTAAACCATCGTTTGATTGGAAAATGGATGTGATTTGATTATTGCTAATTGCGAATTTATTTGAAGATGATTTATGAAATGACTGATAAGTTTGAGCAATCAAATTGATTAAAAATAATCCTGAATTACTAGTTCCAACCAATATATTGTCAGTATCAATTTTATTGATGGTGGTAATGTCTCTGTTGTTAAATATTTTTGTAAATAATTCAGAATAGCTCCCTGTAGTAAGATCAAACAGATAAAGCCCACTTCTTGTTCCCACCAAAATTCTTTCTCTATCAATAGATAATAATTGAGTGGTATATTTATG
This sequence comes from Enterobacterales bacterium, assembly GCA_041556195.1. Lineage (GTDB taxonomy): Bacteria > Pseudomonadota > Gammaproteobacteria > Enterobacterales > 21-14-all-40-8. Next base: position 37,544 of record JBFFIY010000001.1, on the reverse strand, counting down.
TAAAAGACTCTCATCTTTCTTGTTGGCTATTTGAGTATATTCTAACTGGTTTAGCTCTTTATTAAATATCAACAATCCACGGTGAGTTGCTATCAATATTTTATGGTTGGGAGTTTCGGTGAATTTGGATACAAGAAGTGCGTTTGAATTTGATGTGTTATTATTGAACTGAATGGGTTCTATTGTTGTACGGTCAGCTGATATTAGACTTGCTCCGTTATTACGTGTTCCTATCCATAATTGATGATTCGAATCTTCAAAAATGGAAGTGACAAACAAACCTGAAAATCCAAACAATTCAAAGTTATCTAACTTAGCATTGTAGCGATTTAACCCATTTTGAGTTCCGACCCAGAGTTTTCCCTGATTGTCTAACCATAAACAGTTGATATAAAAATGGCTTAAAAATCGATTATTGTTTGAGGATGGTCGATAGACGACAATATTATTACCATCATAACGATTCAAACCATCCTTAGTGGCTATCCAGATAAAACCTTCTTGATCCTGAATAATATCATTAATGGCGAGATGTGATAGTTGTTTAGCCTGGGGAAGTTGTTGAAAACGATAAGTTGTTTCAAAAAAGCTATCCAGGGCCGATCTAATTATGTGTGAATTATTTGCAGTTACAGTGTCTATCTGTGATCTGTTTATTGTTGAAATGGCATTGGAATTCACCTTTTGAGAAATCAGGATAAAAAATAAACTGAGGAAGAATAGGTGGAAGTTGTTTGTCATTTTAACCATTAAATAGATGTGATCAATAATATCCGTAGTTTAGTAGTAAACAATGACGGTACCTGTTAATAACTAATACCGCAATGCCTTGTTGAAATTTGAATTCATAATTCTGAGCGTTTATCACTTATCAAATAATAATTTTCACTTATATTTATTTTTTAGGTGGAGGCGGTCGTGGTAGCTCTGAATCAGGGGGTACTATAATCTCCCCCCGGTCCTCACATTGTACAGTATAGAAAGACCGCATATAGCTAAATCTTTGTTCCACACTAAAGCGGTAAATATCGGGTTGAGAACAAAAAGCAACCGCTTCTTCATATCTAGAAAAAATTTGTTGGCTGTTTACAACCGAAGCTACCTTGCCAAACATTGCAGCCTCCTCAAACAAAATCACCTTAATCATTTTCATTAATAGCACCTCTGTATCTATAGCCACTTTAAATAACCTCAACTCTGGATAAGCTACGCCCCTCAATACAGCGATTTTTGTGCTTTTCAGGTAACGCTAAAAAGCACAAAAATCCCAGCATTAAGCCAATTATTGACATGTGTAAAATATAAACTACTGTAATTTATTGAAATTTATGTGTTTAATGTAATTTACTGACCTGTCTTATCCCGAGCTGAGGTTAAAGAGAGTTTTGAAACGTCATATCAACTTAATAAGTTAATCATTCAATTGGATTATTCAGATGCTTATCATTGTAGATAAGAAAACCTAAACCAGGCCTTAAACGGTCAGCTTGAGTTTTATCTGAATAAAATAATTAGGAAGACTATTATTGACGGCGTTTATCTGCAAAGATAAATGCACCATTGAAGTCTTTCATCATATTCCCCTTAAAAATTGACGAAAAAAACAAATGTTGTTTGTTTAACCTGGATCCCGCAGTTAAGTGTGGGCTCCAAGTTGATGTAAACTTTAACAGCAGTTGTTGAAATTTTTTGTCGTCATTCAGACTTTTTTTCGTCTAATCCTGCCAAAATAGGTTATTTGAGGCCGCGATACTAACAATTGAATAAATTTCATGCAACACAAAAGGGCATATTGGTAATATTACACATTAATGAAAGGTTACCGGCTGGCAGGCAGATTTGAGGCTAAAAAAGGTGGAAATGTCAGTTTAGTCAGCTTTTGTAGATAAAGCTTATTAAGGGTAAGCATTATCATGCTCCGCTTATAACCTGACATTTCCACCGCCCCTACATCTATTGATAAAATCAATAAGGAGATGTTTAAAAGGGATTAACCTTGAAAACAAGTGCATATTAATCTTTTTCTTTAAACTCTATTGTCATTTATAAGACAAATATTCGTCTAATCCTGCCAAATGCGAGGTTCGAGGTACGAGATGCGAGAAAAAGCCTCTTTCCACACCAATTAAAGGGAGCGATCATAAATTGGAATTAAGGAAAGATATATGTTTTTGCAGAACAACAATTTGAGCATCTCACATCTCACATCTCGCATCTCGTAACTCGGAGATTCACAACATCCGTGTTGCTCCCCCTTCGGGCCAGCTAAAGCTGTTCAAAAATTGCTCCTACATTTTTGTCTCGCAACTCTCAACTCTCATCTTCAAACAAAAAAAGGGGCTGCAAAGCAGCCCCTTTTTAATTCCCTAACGGAAAATACTACATAGTTCGGCGTCTACGTGCGTAAGCACCTAAACCCAGTAGACCCAGTAGGAACAATCCAACAGAACCACCACTATTAAATGGTCCATTATCTCGTCCAACCCGATCTGATACTGCTACTACCACTGTGGCTGTATCAGTTAGCATACCATCGCTGACAACAACCTGGAACTCCAGGCTTCCCGCTAACAGGTCTTCTGAACCTACTGAAGCGTTTGCGCTACTGGTACCCGACATAGTAACTGTAGGGCCAGAAATCTGAGACCAGCTAAAAGTAAGGTCATCACCGTCTATATCAGAACTTGCAGCAGCACTCAAGCTCAGGTTCCCCTGACCAACCTGATCACCACCAGTTGATGAAGCAGCCGCAACGGGAGCATCATTAACAGGTGTTACGGTAACAACAAAACTTGAACTGGTTGAGTCAGCTGGTTTGTCGTTATCGGTAACCGTGACAGTAACTGTGATATCACCATAAAAATCTGCATCTGGTGTTAAATCAAATGCTGCATCAACCACATCACTTAGAGTTCCACTATCGGAACTTACTGTGATGGTATTGGCTACAGCGTCATTGTCTGTTACTTCAACAGTAACACCAGTTAACATGGTATCTTCAGCAATTGAAGTATTATCAATTGGCGTTATTGCGAGGTTACTTGCAACTCGAACTTCATCACCAGTTGATGCTTCTACACTACCGAAATTATTGGTTCTGCTTGTCACCATAGGGCTAATGGAGTCACCTGCTGCTGCATTGGTAACAGTACCGCTAAAGCTGATAACGACTGGAGTCACATTGTTAAAAAATGTATTACAGATAATCAAACCTGACTGGATCTCAGTGACACTACCCACTGCTGCTTGATCTGCACCAACGTAGACATAATTAGCACCATTGCTACCAGCTGCATTTTCCCAACCAACTGTACCGCCTAATTGATCACCAAATGTATGAGTCACATTGTCATAGGCATACATAATGTCGCCATTGGTATTGTCAAAGACCACTTGGAAATCAGCAATATCATCTACAAATGGGCCAGAATTGATAAATTGCCAATGATGCATATCATCCCATTCAACAATTGTGATTGGCCCAGCTGTAGCCACACTCAAAGTACTACCGTTGGCAACATCAAAAAACATATCTCGCCAGAAAGGAGCGACCAGATTATTAGCTTCAGCAGCATCTGGCAGGAACTGGTTATTCCAGGGAGCGCTTCCAGATGAGCCTGAAAAGAAGATAAATCCGTCATCAGTTACAGTTATGCCATCATAAGTATCACCCAGGAAGGTAGCACCTACACCAAAACTACCGGTAGTTGTATCACCATCTACATCTGATGGCCCTATACCGAATAAGGCTAAATCCAGGTAACCCCCACCCTGACCAAAATCAGGTAGAGCACAAGTGGCATCGGTACGGTTATCAGTGGTGTTATAACCCTTTAGAACATTTGGACCAAATTCAGAAACCTGAACACCAGACCAGACAAACCCATTTCCAGCCACTGTCAACTCACCACTACTGGCAGTAACTGAATCTGTATCTAAAGTGATGCCCGCAGGAATAGTCGTTTCAAGGATATAAGTAAGATCTTCTCTAGAAGTGTTTTGCGCAACATTAATAGTGTAATTGACTTTATCTCCAACTGCCGCTTCTGCAACATCTGCTTGAAGACTAACGTCATCAGCATCTCTTCTCAGAATAACAACCGAAGTTCCTAAGTTACCTGCATCTTCAGCTGAAGAACCTGACTCAAAGGCGCCAATAAATACATCACCTTCGACCATATCATCATTATAGATAACTCGAATATCAAAAGGTGTTTGTTCACTGATGCTGCTACTTTGAGCAGATACGGTAAAGTTGCCTTGAGATTGGTCCGAAACATAACCCGTTAAGAGATCATATGCATCAACTGCATCTTCACCTGAAGACTGCCAGTTTTGTACTAACACCCAATAGTTACCAGCTTCAGCTTCAGGTATTTCACAGCGTTCATTAGCAGCTCCTGTCGCCGCTTCACAGACTTCTTCATCTTCTTGAGGGACTCCATCACCATCGTCAAGACCCACTCTCAAATCAAGATCTGGTGATTCAGAATTTGCTAGTTCAACCAACAGCATCAGACTATCAGCTGACAAGTTCACCCAACTCAGTGTTTGGCCATCAGTGATATCATCGTAAGCTGAAGAATTATCACTATCCATTACAGAAAATAATTGTGAAACAGTCGCTTTAGTCAAACCAAATGTACTGGTAGTAAAGTCAGTGATTTCCAAAGCAGTCACATCAGGGATAATAACTGAACCCGCACTACGATTAATATTAGCTTCAAAAATAGCAGGGATCGTGCTGGTATTAGCCACAGCATAAATTGGCAGATGAGCTGCAGGAATCGAGGCCGAAGAAGCCGTTAAATTAATACCACCAAAAGCCGCCTCTCCTGTTGAGAACCCAGTCATATCAGCTGTTACTGTGACCGTTTGAGTCTCTCCTGCTACTAACGAAAAGCTCTCTGGAGAAACAGTTACAGTGAAACCACCCGTATTAGAGAACCCGGAAGTTGTCCAGTCTGCATCAACGGTTGCTGTAAATGTTCTTTCCCAGGAGCAAGTTCTAGGACAGGCGCCATTACCCATACTGGCAATATTCAACGTTGTAGGGTCACCACCTTCATCCGGGTTAGCCGCCTGGTAATTTGCGAATGTTTCATCCATCACCAAACCAGCATTAATTGCCATATCAACACGGATCCTGCCAGCACCCATATCAAGTGCATCGGCAGGAGTCACACCATCTTCTTTTCTGACATCTTGTGTAGCTGTCATCATTAATGCTGAGCGAATATTATCAGGCGTCCATGTTGGATGGGCTGACTTAAGCAATGCACCGGCACCAGCCACATGAGGGCCAGCCATGGACGTGCCACTTAAGAAGGCTAAATCTGAGGGTGAATTACCAGTAACATCATGTCCTCGATGTTGATCGGCGTAGGCCGCGTAAATGCTAACACCGGGAGCTGCTACAGAGGGCACAATAATGTCTGGGAAATTAGTCGGTCCACGTGAGGAAAAACTCGCTATATCATCAGCCTGTCCAAAGTTGAGATTAGGTAGTGTATTTATTGTTCCTTCTATACCTGGGGTAACAGCTAAACTTTCTACAACACTGGCACCAGCATTTTGAGAAATACCCGCTGATGGAATAGTTGTTTCACTTGTACCTCCCATAGCAATTGGGACATTACCATCGGTATTATTAAATACCACTACCGCTACTGCACCTGCATCTGCTGCATTATTAATCTTGTCTGCAAATGAGCAAGCACCTCGACTAATCAAAGCCATTGAGTTAGCAAAGGAATCTGGAGCAAAAGCCGTACAGCCTTCAAAATTGGCCGCATCAACAACACCAGAATAAATCACTGGAGCAGTAATAGAATCAGAAAAAGCAGGGCCATCACTTTGTGCATAGGTAAAATCATTACCATCAAAGGTGAAGTCAAAACTAATAGTACGTCCATGAGTAGAGGCCGCTACAGCAGCATACCAGGGAGAAGGTTTAAATGCTGTATGTGGCCCAGGGCCACTGTTTCCTGCAGAAGTTGCAACAAAAATACCCGCAGCATTGGCATTTAGAAAAGCTTGCTCTTCAGCGTTTTGCCAAGGGTTAATATCTGAAGTACCACCAATGGAATAATTAAGTACATCAACACCTTCGGCAATGGCATCGTCAATTGCTGCAAGAGTAGAACCGCCACCACTACAACCTGCATAAGTATCTCCGCTATTACCTGGTCGGCACACTTGATAAGCTATAATATTAGCATGAGGGGCAACGCCTGAAATTTTAGGGAATTTGAATCCAGTAGAATTAACACCGTCAGAATCAGCCATTCCTGACTCTGGGTCAAGTAAATCTACATCTAACAAGGTATTACCGCCAGCTGTACTCGCTGTATGGGAACCATGACCATTATAATCTTCACCATTAGCATCAGGAGGGGTTGCACCAAAAACATCAACATCAGCATAAACATCAGTCACCCAGCCGTAGCTGTGCACACCGATTAATTTATCATTACAAAGCCCTGGAAAAGAATTAGCACAGTCACCAGCAAAGACACCCGTTCCAAAAGGATTGCTATGTACAAAACCATCACCACCTGTTGCCGCGAATGATGGGTGATCCGTATTAATTCCGGTATCGATAATACCGAGAATAACGCCTTCACCCTGATTCTCAACACCTGTTGCAGTACCATCCCACACATTAGGAGAACCAATTAAAGTGGGTCCTGTATCTGTATTTAAAAACTTAGGTAGATCTCTTTCAACAAACGCAACAGAATTCATGCCAGCAACTTTAATCGCTTGCTCCTGAGTCATTTTAACCACAACACCATTTAAAGCATATTTAAGCGAGCGTGATGCAACCAAACTGGCACTAGCTTTAGCTGAAGCTTGAGTCAAAAATGTTTGTTGCTTAGAATCAAGATATTGAGTGTAAGCCTTAACTTCCGGCTTTTTAACATCCAACTTCAGGCTTTGTTTGATCTGTTTTTTAGTTTGCCCTTTTTGAACAAAAGATTTACTACCAAACTTTTGAGCAACACGAGGGTTGGTTGCTTTATATTGTGGAAGATGTCCGTCATAACTTGCAACGGCTTGATCAACCAGACGAACAATATAGCTATGTGTGCCTGTCAGGCCTTTCTCAATATTAATTTTAGATGACAAGGGCGCACGAACAAAACTCTTAGCAGATTTTTTTGAGATATTTACTGCTTGAAGTGTCGGGGCATTTCCCGCACTAAAGGGTTCTGCCGCCGGGAATACAGGGCCAGCTTGAACGCTTGCTCCTATTCCTGCTGCGTACAGTGCAGCTAATGCGGTTACTGATAATTTCGTTTTCACTCTACATTCCTCAATTTATTCTTATTCCACGAACCGTTCGCACAACTTACAGGTCTTATTGTTTCTTTCTTGTTAGATAAAAACTCAGTAGCTATTCAGCTAACCTCTAAAACCATGGAGACAAGATGCACACAGAGCATCAGAGCATAGTAGATATTACAGCTAAAAAAAAGGTAATATTCACAAAAATAGCCTGTAACATTTCACAAAGTGAAAGGGGTAATTTTCGAGTAACCGATTGATATTTAACAGGTAAGTAAACAAATAATGTTTAGGTGGAATAGTTGAAACAGCTCAAACCAGATGATTTTTTGTTAATTCTGGCAAGTTGAAAGTATTTTTTTATGCGTTTTTTCTAATGTACTCTGCTTTTTTGAGGTCATCCAATAAGCAAAAGGGCGATTAATTCTTATTGTTCCCAAATCTTCATCCACTCGCATTTGTAACCAGGAATAGGGCTCTTCATCTTCAATAATCAATTCGATTGAGATAGCATCGTTTGCTTTAATTTGAATATATTCTCCATCAACTATTTCAGTAATACTCAAAACTTTATCATCAAACCAAAAGCTGTGCCATTGAAGCTGATCGCCGTGCAGAACTTGATTATTGTCTACTGCTGCAACCCAATTCACACCCCAGGATAACCAGTTTTGTTTATGGGTTAAGCAACTAAATAAGGCCGGTGAGGTCTTTTTAAGCTCTCCCCCATGCTCCAGAATTAAAAACCTTGGTAGCCAGAAACTTAAAGCAACATAACCAAGCATCAAGGCTGACAATAAGACGATAGTTAATTTTTTAAGCACTTGACTGATCTTGAATAATTAACGTTTAAGGCTGCCAGCTTTGTAGTGATTCAAGCAAAAATTCATACTCATCAAAAGACAAAACCACACCTTGCTTACTAATATTGGAAACATGAATATCAGAAGAAAAAGACTCTCCAACAGCTAACATTTTGTTATTTAAAACAACAAAACTGGTTGCAGGATCACCTGTAAAGATATGACTGGAAAAGCTAATTTGTGGAATTTTGTTCTGAATAGGCTTAGGTAGCTGATAAATTTGCTGGTAATTCTGAGAACCTTCTACAGATTTGGATTGATCCAATTTGCTTATTTGTGGCTCTTTTTTTTGTTGAGATTGCTGTGGCTTAGGCAGCTTTGTAGAAGATTGTTTATAAACCGTTTTTTCTTTATTTTCTGACACCTGATCTGTTAAAGAAATTGTAGGCTGTAACTTAATAACAGTATCTGACTTGGCTAATGATGGTTTCAAGGATGGCTTCAAGGATAGTTTCGAAATGACCTTCATACCCTGAGGCTTGTCTTCCTTGAATGATAGCTTTGGATCTTTAATTGAATGCCGGGTATTTGTAGTAGCCAATTCTTTTGGTTCCGGTTTTGCCTTAGTTGATGGCAAACCTGACTCAACAGAAGATCCACTTCCCCCTACAAATAACCATGTTAATAAAACTACAACAACAAAAACCGCTGTAATAATCCAGGGCTTCCAGTTTTTTTGAGAGACATCACTCGAATAATCCATGTGATTACTCGCAAGATCAGGGACCGACTGTTGCAGTCTGTCACGCTCTGATTTTTTTATGGCATCAAGGATGAGTGACATTTTTCTTCTCCGATAAATTGGACAAATTTTCCAACCTGGGTAATTCCATACCTGTTAACTGATTAATTCGCATAAGCGTTTTTAATCCGGCAACACCGTCCGGTTCTAAACCATACTGAGATTGGAAAGATTTCAATTGCTGCTTCATGGCACTATCAAAGCGTATGGTGGAGGGTACAATGCTATCTGCACCAAAGTCCGGCTCAGTAATGAGCAACAGTTTTTGTTCTAACCACTGAACAACAGTTCCCGAATCTCCCATTTTAATGGGTCTGGTAAAATTTACCGGGGGGTTCCATAACATCAAAAACTCTCCTGTCCACAGGGGTTCAATCTGAGCCTTTGCTAACCAGAAAAGTTCATCCTGTTTAAGAACAGCCAATCTCTCAGGATCCATACCCACCACTGTCATATATTGATGAACACCACGTATATTTAACCTCAGTAGGACTGGCCTATCCATTTCTATGATCTGCCACCAGGTTCCTTGTAAATTTTCACAACTTAAACCTGTATTTATCAACTGTTCGCATCCAGTGATGTTTTCTCTGCTCCAGATATTGGCTAATTGAGAGAAAGCATTTTCATAATCCAGGACATACGCCAACAGTCTGTCCTCTTGAGAAAAACCAGACGTTTGGGGATCAGATAAGGCTTCTGATGAAGAAGAGGGTGATGTTTCACCTGAGGTATTGGAAACCTCCTGAGTTTCCTGTTGTGCTATCGCTATTGAATTCTGTGCTATTGAATTCTGCGCTATTGATTCCTGCTGAACAGGCACCTGCGAAGCTTGAAAATTATTATCTTGCAGCTGCGTCTGCTGCTGACTTTTAACGCCACTAGAAAGCGCTAAATTTTCTACCACAGGTTTCTCTGCTCCAGAAAATATCCATCCCAGAAAAATACCCACCGCTAAAATAGCAGAGGCAAACGCAGCTTGTTTAAAGACTGCTTGCATGGAGAAAAAGCTTTCATTATCCGATTTGTGGACTTTGCCTGAATCAGCAGGCCCTTTACTGCCCAGAACTTCAATTGCAGCCTGCTTAACTAAACCCGGGTCAATCTTTCTACTACCTTTGGCATAGGCTCCAAGTAAAGCCCTGTCACAAATGGTATTGATAAGCCGAGGCACCCCCTGACTAATACGATGGATAGCATGGATTGCCTGTTCAGAAAAAAATCGATCATCACTACCCGCCACTGCCACCCGGTAATGGATATAACCTGAGGTGTCTTGCAAAGATAAAGGTGCCAAATGATATCGAGCTGTAATTCGTTGAGAGAGTTGTCTTAATTCAGCTTTTTCCAACATATCTTTTAATTCAGGCTGACCAATTAAGATAATTTGCAAAAGTTTGGTTTCATTGGTTTCGAGGTTTGTCAGCAAACGAACTTGTTCCAGAACATCAGGATCAAGATTTTGCGCCTCATCAATCAGCAGAATAGTTTGGCGGCCATTAGAGTGTGATCTTAGCAAGTGAGCGTTGAGCACATCATTAAGATGTTTTAACGTCACATCATCCTGCATAAAGGTTAAGTCTAAATCATCACAGATAGATTCCAATAACTCTATGGCGGAAAGACGCGGGTTTAATATAAACGCAATATCGGTGTTCTCTGGCAACTGTTCTAACAAACAACGACAAACCGTGGTTTTACCGGTTCCAACTTCGCCAGTTAACAACACAAAACCACCACTATCACCAATACCAAAAACCAGATGCGCCAAAGCCTCTCGGTGCAGCTCGCTCATAAACAGGTACTTGGGGTTTGGCGCTATTGTGAAGGGCCGTTCTTTAAATCCAAAGTGTTCGCAATACATAATGTGTGTGTTTGAAATTCAGGTTATCAGATCTTGAGTCGGAAGGGATTGTGGCATGGCACCGCCCAACAAGCAAACATATCGTAACTATTCCGCTAACCTCTAAAATTCGCCATTTCTGCGTTCAAAAATGGTCAAATAATCGAGTATACTCACATTTTTTGCCTTGAACTGACAAATTTTAGAAGCAATCTGAACAGTTACACCCCATTTAACGACTCGCTGAATAGTTACACATATACCCGAAGAGTCACAGGACAGAAAGTAAAAAAGCCGATATAATCCTTTCTTCTATTTAGCAGACACTTTAGCAAACATTAGTACATACGTTTGCCACAAACCCTATAACTCCTTGATGAATATCTTATTTTACCCATGAGTACTGAATTTACTAAAATTGCAAACACCACAATATATCAAGTTGGCGGCGTTGTACGTGATCGGCTTTTAGGTATTCCCATAAAAGATATTGACTGGGTAGTCGTTGGCGCAACACCACAATTAATGAAAAAAAATGGATTTCAAACAGTTGGAAAAGATTTTCCGGTGTTCCTGCACCCTCAAACCCATGAAGAATATGCCCTTGCTCGAACAGAGCGTAAAACCGCTGCTGGTTATCATGGTTTTGAATTTGATACCGATCAGGCTGTCACCCTTGAGCAAGATCTGGCAAGAAGAGACCTGACCATTAACGCTATGGCACAGGCTGAAACAGGGGAAATCATTGATCCCTTCAATGGCCAACTTGATCTGAAAAACCGAAAGTTACGTCATGTTTCCAACGCATTCAGAGAAGATCCTGTGCGCTTATTAAGAGTCGCTCGATTTGCCTCAAGATATGCAAAGCTGGGGTTTACTGTCGCAACAGAAACCATGCAACTCATGCAGGAGATGGTCACATCAGGTGAAGCTGAAGCCCTTGTCTCTGAACGGGTTTTTAAAGAATTCAGCCAGGCACTTGCTGAAGACTCTCCGCAAGTATTTATTCAGGTTTTACGAGAATGTGGTGCGCTTAAAGTTATTCTTCCAGAAATAGATATTTTATTTGGTATACCCAATCCAGTACAGTGGCATCCAGAAATAGACACTGGCATTCATACACTCATGGTGCTGGAACAATGCAGCTTATTAAGCAAAGATCCCATGGTACGCTTTGCTGCCTTATGCCATGATCTGGGAAAAGGCATCACTCCAAAAGAGCTTTGGCCAAGCCACAAGGCACATGAAAAAGCAGGCGTAAAAATCGTTAAACAACTGTGCCAACGCTTAAGTATGCCGAAACAATGGCGAGAACTTGCCCAGCTATGTAGTGAATTTCATCTACATACCCATAAATTAGCAGAAATGAAAGCAACCACTATTGTGAAAGCCCTAGAACGTATGGACGCTTTCAGGCGCCCGGAAAGATTCGAGCAATATTTAATAGTCTGTGAAGCAGACTTTAAAGGTCGCACTGGTTATGAAACAAAGGATTATCCACAAAAGCTTTATTTTAGAAAACTAATGCAAGCAGCTAAATCCATAGACACAGCCTCTATTGTAAAAAACTGTGATAACCCGCAGAATATACAGCAAAATATTCATGTTGCACGCACCAACGCAGTGAAACAAGTCCACTCAAAAAAACTCTAATCAAACAAAAAAAGGCATAGAAGATTTTATTATGGCATTTATTGACATCATAACCCCTGAAGATTCAGAGGGTGAATTAAAAGAAGTATACGATCAGGTAATTAAGAGTCGTGGAGGCGTGGCAGAAGTATTACGTCTACACAGTCTTAATCCAAAATCCTTAACCAATCATGTCGATCTCTACATGACCATCATGTTTGGAAAATCTCCACTTAAAAGAAAAGTGCGCGAAATGGTGGCAGTGGTGGTTTCTAAAGCTAATAACTGTAGCTATTGTCAAACCCATCATGGGGAAGCCTTAAATAACTTCTGGAAAGATGAAGAAAGGGTTGAAAAACTCAAAGCCGATTTTAAAAACTGTGACTTAACCGATAAAGAATTGGCTCTGGCAGAATATGCCTGGAATATGACCAAAGATCCCTCCTCGGTAAATCAGGCAAACATCGACCACCTAAAAGAACTAGGCTGGACTGATCGAGCCGTATTAGATGCAGCTTTGGTGATAAGCTACTTTAATTTTGTCAATCGTATGGTATTAGGGTTAGGCGCTCATATAGAAGAAGAGGCTGGTAAAGGCTTTGAGTATGATTGAAGCTATATTGATTGGACGAGAATGCCTGTAGGCTAACATAAAACCTGTATGCAAAGTGAACTAACACTTCAATTGGCTTATCCCAGAACAATCATCTTGTTCTGGAGCTATCAGCTAACATCTGGAAAACTAACAAAAAAATGTCAAGTTTTGCACAAAAAGGGAAATTGGTAATATTACACATTTCTCTTTTATAAGTTGATTGGAATTTATTCAACTGTTAATATCACGCCCTCGAATAATCCACTAAATATCCCTTTTTGGCAGGATTATGCGAGAAAATGGCAGAATTATAGGAAAAAACAACAAACTCCGATGTTAAAGTTCACTTAAGCAAACAGCAATTGTTTGTTTTTTAATCAATTTTTAAGGGGAATTGATATGAACGCCATATCTCACTGTCATTTCAATAACGACAATTTTATGAGTTTCTACGTGCACTATGTAATAGAAGTTTATATAAAAAAACCAGCTGTAATATTAGTTTAATACTGCCTGGATAGCTGAGACTACGTAGTTAACTACGTGGTGATTGTTATCAATCAACTTAAATTGTAACTATTCAGCTTACCCCTAAAATGAGCCATTTCATCGTTCAAAAATGGTCAAATAATCGAGTATACTCACATTTTTTGCCTCGATCTGACTCATTTTAGAGGCAACCTGAACAGTTACGGGTACATGTAACAACTCGCTGAGTAGTTACCTTAAATTTTACTTGTTAATCATTTAATTTAACTTAGTCATTTAATTTAATCGAGGATATACTTATGAAAATAAAAACCTTATTTTTGTCATTTGTGCTGTTATTCATTACTTCAACTTCATCTGTTCAAGAGGCAAACGCTATAGGAGGAGAAGCAACACTCCGTTCTTGCACCTATATGCATTCAGACAAAGATGCTGACGGAAACATAACCCCGGGAGGAGGAACATTTGACTCCTTTAACATAGTTGCTATGTCATGCCCTGATGCAAAAACTATTGATCCCGACCTCCCACCTTTTTCAGAGTATGACGAAGTTGCCTCAGAGATCCGCTTTTATTTAGCACAAACAAACGATGACCATACCTGTGAACTGAAAATAATTGACGATCCTTTGACAACAATTCTTCAATAATAGCAACTTCTTTAATAATAAACTAAAATGTGTTCATCGAATGCCCTTGTTCAGTCCGATGAACACCTTTTTATTTTTACTCATAAAAAATGCTGCCTAAAATTATTAAAACCTTCTGTTTTTTCCTGATATTTTTCAACATCTCCTGTTTGCAGGCGATTGACTCCACTATCATCAGATTTAACGCTCTCGGTATCGATGATGGTTTAGCTGACAGAAAAGCACGTGATATTATCCAGGATAAACAGGGTTATATCTGGATTGCCACTGAACTTGGGATCTCCAGATTTGATGGCAGCAATCTTAAAAACTACGAACCCAATGCTAATAACGGTTTGTCTGGAAGTTATATTACGGCTTTAACTATTGATGATAATGAAACTCTATGGATAGCCACTTCAGAAAATGGCCTGAATAAATACCAGCCAAAAACCGATAGCTTCACCTCATTTAAAACAAGCAATAGTGATTTAAGTTCAAATGAGATCCATTCACTGGTTGTCGATAAACAGCATAACCTGTGGATTGGCACTGAAAAAGGACTCGACCGATATGATCTTGTGCATAATATTTTTACAAACATTAATCATGATCCAGCAGATGAGACATCACTTCCTGACTCAAAAGTTAGAACACTGTTATTGGCACGTAATGAAGATCTGTGGATTGGAACAAAAAAAGGCCTGGCCGTTCTGGACAAAGGCAGTCAAAACATAAAAAATATTAAGTTTCCCGGCACTGAACAACCTTTCATTCGAACCCTGGCTGAAGATAAGGTTGGCAATATCTGGATAGGTACCTATCAGGGGCTGTATTTTTACCATTTAGAAAAGCAAACCATCAGTAAACCTATTGAAATGATCCAGGATCCATATATCCTGTCTTTACTAATGGATAAATCAGGAAATCTATGGGTAGGAACATTATACAACGGTGTATATAAATTTAATCATAATGGAGACTATGCCCACTATATTTACGATAAAGGCAATGATAAATCTTTAAGAGGCAACATTGTAATAAGTCTGTTCCAGGACGATTCAGATATTATCTGGATCGGTACCACCGATGGGATTCACTGGTTTGATCCGGAAAATCTAACTCTGGGGGCGCATGATAATAGCCTGAGCTCGCTTTCCTGTTTACCTTCTAATACAATATATTCTGCATTACCTGTCAGCGAAGAAGAGCTCTTTATAGGCACAACTTCAGGGTTGTCTCTGGTCAACTTAAAAACCAATCAATGCCAGAATTTTTCTCATTCAGCTTCAGATACGAACTCTATTTCGAACAACAGTATTTTAGCTATTTATAAAGACACCAGTGATAATTTGTGGGTGGGTACCAGTAAAGGATTAGACCATGTAAACATTCACAGTTCCGAAGTGACACGATATGGCGAGCAACTATCCAATAAAAGTGTTTTGGAAATTAAAGAAAGCCCCGATAAAAGATTAATACTCGGAACAAATTCAGGTATTTATATAAGTAATGCTGAAAAAAATCAGTTCGTTTTAATCCCCTCAGGCAAACCATTACAAGATGCCCATATTTATGCCATGGAATGGGATGCATTGGGTAATTTATGGGTGGGCTCGAATAAAGGCTTGTTATTGATTAACCAGCACCTGGATAAAGTAAAACTGTTCTATCTCGATCCTGAGGTTGATTTTATAACCCATTTACGCTCACTTTATGTCAAAGATGCCAGCACTCTTTTAATATCTATTGACTCGCGTGGACTGTTTGAATTTGACATACAACATAAATCATTACGCGCAATTGATAATGAATTAAATATTCAACTTCAATCTGTTTATGCTGGTCTTACAAAAGATAGTGAGGGTTATCTCTGGTTAATGACACTAAATAGCGGACTTTATAGTTTTCATCCAGACCAACCAGGTTCAAGTCATTACCAATATAACGATGGTCTAGCCAGTAATTACGTCATGCCTCGTTCAGACACTCCCCTGCACAATAACCGTTTATTTTTTGGTAGTCGTAAAGGATTTTCGATCTTTAATCCCACAAAAATCAAAAAAAATAACACACCCGCCAAAGTTTCCATCACTAATTTGTTTTTACAGGGTGTACAGATTAAACCTTTAACGGATTATAAGAGTTTTAGAACCGAACAATCTGTGTCTAACTTAAAAACCATGGTACTTGCTCATGATAATAATACCCTGGGTTTTGAATTAACCGCCTTTCATTATGCTGCACCCAAACAGAATAAATTAGCCTATCAACTTGAAGGCGTTAATAATAACTGGACAACCGTCAATGCAGCTAGTACTGAAATCACCTATGATGATTTATCGGCTGGTGAGTATCTTTTTAGGGTAAAAGCCGCCAGCAAAAATGATGTATGGAGTGAAGAAAAAACTCTGGCTGTTACCATATTACCCGCTCCCTGGTTAACCTGGTGGGCCTTTACCCTGTATGCTTTATCAGCTATTTTTGCTGTTTTTTATATCATTAAGAAACGCACGCAAATATTAACCGAACGAGCACATGCACTGGAAAATACCGTTAAACAAAGAACCTCAGAATTGCAGGATGAAAAACACAAAGTTGAACAGCTTCTGTCCAGGAAAAATGAAGAGTTTGCCAACGTCTCACATGAGTTTAGGACGCCGTTAACTTTGATCCTCGGCCCTATCGCGCAGATGTTAAGAAACCATCCCAGTGAACAGGAAATTGTCCGCTTGAATATCGTGCAAAGAAACGGCTATCGTTTACTGCGCATGGTTGACCAACTGCTAAACCTTGAAACCTTCCGCATTAAGGCCATTACTCAAAAATCTCCTCAGGCTACAGGCAAAACCATTCGTCTGCTTACAGAAGCCTTTGCGGATTTAGCCGAAGAGAAAAATATTCAGCTCAGTATTAAACACATTGAAGAGGTAAATTTTGAATTTACCAATGATGCCCTGGAAAAAATTGTACTAAATCTTCTTTCCAATGCCATTAAATACAGCAAAGCCGGGGACAGTATTAGCGTTGAAACCACACGTACCTCAAATAATGAACTAAGCATTCAAATTATTGATACAGGCATTGGTATTCCAGCAGATAAACTTGATACCATTTTTGAGCGTTATAACCGTGTACTGGATGAAAATAGTGAACAGGTGACTGGTGCAGGTATCGGCCTGGCTTTGGTAAAAAGTCTGGTTGAAGCGCATCAGGGTCGTATTGATATTCAAAGTAAGTTAGGAAAAGGCACCCAAATCACCATTTATTTACCCATTATTGGCGAAGTGGATGCTAGTCAGGTCAGCTCTCATGCCAATGATGAAATTGTGGCAATGGAGCTGATGGGGTTAACCAATCAGGGGGCCAGTTCTTCTGATGAACAAATCCAAACGGAACAAAGGCAGGAGCTAGAACATCCTCTTCAAGAGAGTCAAAAAACCAATGTGTTGGTGATTGAAGATAATGCGGATATGCGAAACTATATTGTCGGTAGCATTCAGGATGACTACCAAATTCTGACTGCAAGAGATGGTGTTGAGGGGCTTGCAATTGCCACGGCTGAAGTACCTGATTTAATTATCAGTGATGTGATGATGCCTAAAATGGACGGTTATGAAACCACCCATAATCTTAGAAGTAATGATATTACCAACCATATTCCTATTATCTTGCTTACAGCACGGGGCGATAGAGAAAGCCGTTTAAAAGGCTGGAAAAATAAAGCCGATGAATATTTAACTAAACCTTTCGATGTTGAAGAGTTAAAAATTCGCCTGAAGAACTTATTAGAAATAAGGAATATCCTCAAGAACCGTTTTGGTGAAATTGCCTTTCAACCACCAAAAAAAGAACAAGCGCCAAAACAACAAAGCGAACTTGAACTCTCTGATATTGAAGACAATATCAGTGTACAACAAGAAAAATTTATCACAAAGTTAAATGGCATTATGGACAGCTTGTATGCCGATCCCTCCACCTCCATTGCCATGATTGCTTCTGAAGTTGCCATGAGTGAAAGACAGCTTTTCCGCAAATTAAAAAGTATTCTCAATATTACACCAGCTGAATATCTGAGACGTTACCGACTTGAAAAATCAAAAACCATTTTAGAAGAAGGCCACAATATTCAATATGCAGCCATCGAAGTGGGTTTTGGCTCTCAAAGTCATTTCGGTCGCTGTTTTAAAGCTCAGTATGGTATTTCACCTAAAGAATTTAAAGCTAATTAAGCTGAAATCGACCCGCTTAATTGACAAATATATGACGGGTGGAAGCGGTTTAGGTGTTCATGCTATCAGGGAACATTATATACCCGTGACACCTGGAAATGCAGGTTTCAGCAAGTCAAGAAGCGTCCATATTCGAGGCTTGAAGCTACCGCATCCTGCTCACGCCCCTTACCTACGTCCTGTAGGCAAAGCTTCCGCATCCTGCTCACGCCCCTTACCTACGTCCTGTAGGCAAAAGTACAGTATTAGTTATTCTAAATCCAGCTTTCAAAACAAAGAAGATGGGCGCTTATTGGCTTGCCCTTCGGGAGCTTCAGTGGAAAACCAGTCCTTCGTTGTCGCTCTTGAAAATGACCAGTCATTGTCTACGAGCGACGTCTTGACCTGGATTCCCACTGAAGCTCTGAAATCCCGCTTTTCCAGGTATCACGGGTATTATACCCGTTGACGATAATAGAATTGTGATTATCGCTCTGATCCGACAGAGCCGTGATGTGCCTGCAATTTTAAAATCGAATAGCTATATTATTCGTCGGGAACTGAAAGAAATATTTGCCATTGAAAAATGGCTGAACTTAGAATAAAAGAATGGGATGCAACACATCATTCGTTACACGCTTCCCCTTTTATTCAGTCATAAAATAGCTATACTACTTCATAACTCTAAATCAGAGCCCCATCAAAATTAAAAAGGAATACCAAAATGAAAAATAGCTTCTTAGCGTTGGCCTTTGCCATGCTAGTCTTAGTAGCCTGTTCTGATCCGAACAAAGTTGAAGAAACCACCAGTGCCCCTCTCCCTGCAGTAACAAGCATTAAATGGGATGACAACCTCAATGACAAGGCAGTTTTGATTGAGAGACTCCCTGAAAACACCCTCACCTACATAAGAATTCCATCTGTCTGGGGAATGATTTCTTCCCCTAAATCCAATGCATTACAAAATGCACTGAGTAGTAAGGCAAATCAAACGGCTGTTTCTGAACTACAAAGCCACCTTAAACAACAACTCACAGATGTCCCTGCTGAACAGAAAATGCTGTTAGAAGCCTTATTTTATAACCTGCGCTCCCCAATAGAAGTTATCTCTTTGCTTCCGCAGGATATGCCAATTACCAGCGCTCAGATAGTAATTGGCGCTCGTTTAAATTTCACTGACATCGAACAAATCAACGCTTTCATTGAAAATCTTGTTAGTAACAATCCCGATATCAAATACAACCAGAAACTAAGCGACAGTCAATCCGGATTGATTCAGGTTGGTCCTGCAAAATTTTATTTTAATTTTAATACTAACAGCCAGAGATTTATCGGCATTTCAGGTATGGCTGTGTTAGCGGATGATCTGCAACAGGTATTAAAATGGAAAGTTGCATCAAGTCACAAAATCCTTGAAGTCGAAAATCGAATTGATACCTCAAGACGTGGTTTATTTACCTGGGTTAACCTATCAACCTTAACGGCTAATCTGGGACCAATGATTCCTCAACAACAAACTGAGCTTCTACGTACATTAGGGTTAATGGATGCAGAGTATCTGGCCTTTGGTGAAGGTGTGGCAAATAATTCAGGTAAATTCAGCCTATTAATTAAAGGAAAAAGTGGCCTTATCTGGAATTCAAGTTTACCTGCTCAGGCAATAACCGATACTTCGACTGCTGGAACTCCAGAAGTGGCAATGGGATTTCATTTTCCAGATGCTAAATGGTTAGAAACATTGCTCATTGAAGCACAAAAAATTTCACCCCAATCAAACAATAAAGGCATTGAAGACTGGCAACAGTTAAATCTAAAAGCAGAAGAAGCCATAGGTTTAAGTATCACAGACATTATGAATGCCATAGCGGGGCAAATTGTGTATGTCAGTGATCAGGCGGGAGGTTATTTCATTCTGTCCCCACAATCAGCAAATGCAATGGATGTTTTATTACAAAAAGCTAAAGCTCATCAATCTATTGAAGTGAATGAATTTTCACTCTCTGACAGCAAATCGGCAGGAAAAGTTATTGAAGTGATCATGCCAGGTAGTATTCTAAAGAACTCTCAGGAAAATAAGGAATTCAATAAATTCCTGCAACGTTTGAAATCTCGAATATATTTAAAACGCGATGGAGATCATTACCTGTTAGCCAGTGTGCCTCAGATTTTTGTAGCAAGAGATCAAATAAAAAATAAAAAACCTTTGCAACAATGGGTGAAAGATAAAAACATCAATGCAGAAAGAAGCATGGTATGGATCGCAACAAGCGCCAGACATGTAGCACGCCAAAACTATTATTTTTATTTGCAATATCTTCAAACTCTGGGTGATTTATTGCAATATCCTGTCGATATCAAATCCTTTCCATCTGCCTGGGATCTGCAATTACCGGAAACAAGTGATCTGGGTATGCAAATTAATTATTCACAACAAGAATTTGGCATTGAATTTATCTACGACTCACATCCGGGCGAATACTTTCAATCCGGTTCCTCAGGTATGGCAACTGTAGCAGTTATTGGGATCTTGGCAGCAATCGCCATCCCTGCCTATCAAGACTATACAGAAAGAGCCAAAATTTCCGAGGTTCTGTTCAATATATCTCCATTGAAAGATGCTGTCTCCAAACATTATTCAACGCATAAAAACTGGCCATCAGAACTGAATCAACAGATCTCAACCCTGCAGTTATCTGACAAAATAAAAGAAGTTCAATATCAATCAGCAAACCACACCATCAACATTGTATTAAAGAATGACAATCAATATTTAGAAGATAAAATTCTCAGCCTGCAAGCAGAAGTTCAATCGTCAGGCTCAATAACATGGCGTTGTTTTTCTGATAACATTCCAAACAAAAGTCTTCCGCCAAGTTGTCGCTAGAAATTGGTCATTATAAACAACAACAACTGCCTGAAGCCTGTATTAAGCAGGAACAGGTAGAGGTTCATTATTTGATAAACGGATCATCATGCCTCAACTAACTTGCCGCTTTACTAACAGCATCACTGACATTACTAAACAGCAATGGCAACGTTTATTCACTGACAGCAACCCTTTTACTCAATATGAATTTATAAAAGCACTGGAAACCAGTCAAAGCACCATAGCGGCTAACGGATGGTCACCTCAACATATTTTAGTTTATGATAATGAACTTTTAGTTGCAGCAATGCCCTGCTACCTTAAAAACCATTCCTATGGCGAATATATTTTTGATTGGGGCTGGGCCGAGGCTTATCACAAAAATGGAATTGAATACTACCCCAAACTACTGAGTGCCATTCCCTATACCCCTGTGACAGGAGAACGACTTGGTGTTACAAAAGACTATCAGACAAACAAAGACGAGATCATAAAAACCATCCTTAATACAATCCATAAAAGAATGGAAACGGATCAGATCTCAAACTGGCAATGTTTATTTTGCAACAAAGAACTCAGCCAACAATTAAAACAACAATCCTGTTTACAACGAATAGAAGTTCAATACCACTGGTTTAATCGAAGCTATTTAAATTACTACGATTTAAATCGAAGCAATTTATGTCCTAACTATGAAAACTTTGAAGACTTTCTGGCCCACTTGAAACCTCGCAAACGAAAAAACATCCAGAGAGAAAGAAAAAAAATCGCAAAAGCCGACATCAAAATACAGATACTGGAAGGAGAACAAATAACATTAAAAACATGGCAACAATTTTATCGTTTTTATCATATAACCTACCTTAAAAAAACAGGGCAAACAGGTTACTTAAACTTCGATTTTTTTGTTACCCTTGGAAAAAACATGCCACAACAAATCGTTTTAATTATCGCGCAAAAAGATAACGAAATAGTGGCTGGATCGCTCTACCTGAAATCCAAAGACACACTCTACGGCCGTTACTGGGGATGCGATGAACACTTCAACTTCTTACATTTCGAATGCTGCTATTACCAGGGGATCCAATACTGCATTAACAACCAATTAAAACTCTTTAACGCTGGCGCTCAGGGAGAACATAAAATTGACAGAGGATTTGAACCAGTGATTAACTACGCCAACTACCAAATCCACCACCCGCAATTTAAAGCAGCTATCACAGATTACGTTATTCAGGAAACACAGAATAAACTGGCTTATGTTAAGCAATTGAATGAGCGTAGTGCTTATAAAAAGCCTGGTTAACCTCTGGTTCATCAACTGGCTCTAAGGTTAACGATAAGGTGTAAATCTGGGTCTATCGGATGGACCGGTACTATATCGCTGGACTCTGAGCCAATCTGGTCTACGCACATTTGGCCCGGTATTTCGCCAATAATTCCACCCGGGATATTTTCCGTCTGAATTGGCTACTGGAAATTCGTTGCTGGTGATACTACACCTTCTTGCCATGGCTCCAATATAAGAGTTACTGTTGGGACGTAGTTGATCTAAGGCCTGATAGTCTCTATCGCCTCTGGCGCCATAAGCCCAGGAATTTCTTCTTATGCAACGAGCAATTTCACAAGACCGACTATTGTCTGTGGGCTGGGAGTCATATGGTGTAAATCGGTAGGTGATAGATAGTTCTTGAAACCCTCTATCTGAAAAAAATACCAATGCCTGTAAGCGGCCTTTACTGAGACTATCCCCACTTTGTATATGAAATCCAATTCTGCTGGGATCGGCATCTGGAATAAAAGTATACCATCCACAATGCCTTACATCTGCCAATACCGTAAGGCCAGGGAGGTTGGGTCCCCAGGCTCTTACAAACTGCATCGCATTATGACACTGAAGTTTAGTTCTGCAGATCTGCTCTCCATCAATTTCCTCACCATAAAAATTTGGAGGTGGGGTGTCTCTGGGATCATCACCATCATCATCCAGATTATCTACATCGACACCTGGTCTGGGAAATGAGCTAAGGCGCACGGGACGAGTTTGAGTCCTGGTGTCTCCCCCACCAAATGCTCTCCTGAAAACACCTCCCCATCCTCCTTGAGGGCCTGTTGCAAAAAAAACTAATGGAATACTACTCATAGCATAAAGTTTAAGAGATGAGTTCATGGAAAGAATGGGGATTTGGGAATCCAGAATAATTGCCTTAGTTACCACAATATTGTCAGGCAGAACAACATGTTTGATCTGTGTTGCAGGCACAACAATTTTAGTCGCAGCCATTTGAAACCCTGTTCTAGCGCTAATTGCCACGGGTGTAATAATGAAACCCTCTTCCGTTTCAAGAAATTCTCCTGTCAGGACAATATCTGCAGACATATATTTTTTCAGGATCTCATGCTCAGTTTGCGACTGTTGCTCCAAACTGAGCAAAGGGTATTTAAATTGAACAACCTTTGCAGTTCCAAGAATAAATCCACCTTCTCCATCAGCAATAAGCAACTGCCCCTCTGAATTCTGAAAAGGAACCACGATGACTTTTGCTCCCTCAGGAATAGAGTTTATTTGAACATCTACAAAATTTTTATCCAGAGTATAAAAATCTGATGTAATATTTCGACTAGTTTCATTTTTAAAAGTACAGGATGTTAAGTTAAGCAGTAAGATTAGCCTGGCGATAGTCTTCATCTGAAACCTCCTGGTTTCTCTGAAATTTATTTTATCGGTTTACACTGAATTTCGAGAAAATAGAAATCCAAAAAATTCCCAAGTATGAATTACTTTCCTTCAAGATTTGTAGACTTTGTTATTGTTAATAAAATTGAGTTTATGTTTATGTTTATATTTATTTTCATATGAAATAACATAGTTCTTCAGCCTAATCAATCACGCTTTGTTGCTAAAAATAATTACTTATGTGCTTTGTAACTAAGGAATATATAGATTATGGAATATTGCATGTGATTTTGGATTAATAAGCAAAGAGCAGCTTATGGGCGTTCAATGCCATGTTTCTATTATTTTTTCTGTGTTCTTTTTTCATACAGGCTATTAAACCTCTGGATAGAAATACCAAGAGCCTTACAAATATCGTTGATTTCAACATAATCAAGTTTACGCTCACCAGTTTCATATTTAGAAACATAGCTCTGAGGCTTGCCCAATGCGTTACTCAATTCAACTTGCGTTAAATTAGCTTCATCCTTACGCAATTCTTTAAGTAACTCTCTTAATTTCTCTCTGTTTTCATCCCAAGATTTATTAGTCATTCGAATATTTTGGCTAGTTGCAGAATATCCTAATTTAGTATATATCCTCAAATATCCCATTTCAGGATGTTTAACAGTGATTACTTCTAGGAGAATGGTAACTTATGTGCAATTTAGAGAAGAAATCAGGGGATAAAAAGCCTCCAATAGTAAAACAGATCATTGATTTCCACGATGATCTTACAAAATTCAATGAATATTGTGGATTTCTGTGTGATGCCTTTGCTGGAATTGTGGCTCACAATGACATGCTCGACTCTAACTCAACATCTGGCTTTGAGCATAATGCGCACTGGTTAAAAAATCGAGCAAACAAGCTGAGAGAAAAATTTAAAGGTATTAAAGAACAGGCTCTTATTCAGGAGCATCCTGATCTTTAATGGTGCGCTGTATTGCACATTAAGTATGTTGTTACAGCTTGCACCTAACCACAACCCCGAAGCGATTAGATATATATGGGATCAAGTATGAGTAAGATGAAAGCATATCTTGATAATGAAGGGATTATGCGTGTGGAGTACCCGCCTTACACTATATTGACGCTCAATGATGTTCAAGAGGAATACAAAAAACGCCTGGAAATTACTATAATAAAAAAAACCTTATTGATAAAAATTCATGGCGTAATGGCTTTTAGTACAAAAGCACAAAAATTTTTATGTAGTTCAGAACACTGCACCACGACTAATGCTGCAGCTGTAGTTTGTGATTCAAAAGCCGGGTACTTTGAATACTCAAAAATGCTAATGCATTCATTTAAATATTTATATAAACCTCCCTTTGATTTTAATGTTTTTGAAAGTGAATAAATTGCCATTAATTGGTTAAGGAATTATTTTTAAATTATCTTGTAATTTGAAATAGGTAGCCAAAAGTCTAAAGTTTACGATGTAACCTCTTTGGGAGGCGTGAACCACATTGCATTTAAATTCAACAAAACCATACTTAAAACCAACATCTCACTTTTTCATAAATTAAAATGACACCGTCAAGAGAGAGTGTTCTTTTCATTTGAGCATTAAATCTATAAACTTAGACTTGAACAATGGAGGAACGACGATGCATAAAATATGTAAGCATTTCTTTTTAAAGTATGCCTACTTCCTGCCATATTTTATTGGTGTGGTGAGTTTGGCCGGATGTAGCAATGATATTCATAATCATCCTGATTTAGTTAGTGGCAAGCAATTATTTGAATATCATTGTTCAGTTTGTCATAAAGACACAGGAAAAGGGAATTTTCTCAAAGGTGTTCCTGCAAACAAAGATACAGAGTTATCTGCTAACCAAATTGTCCATAGAATCAAGCATAAGGATAACTCTGGAGATAAAATGCCTGTTTTTACGAATATGAGTGCTGAAGAAGCAAAACTTATATCGGATTACTTAAAAACACTCTAAATGTTTTGCTTATTCATGGCAAAACACCAGGGCTTGTTGATGTTTGAAAAACGCATAATACATACACATTCTCTTTGTAATGTACTTATTGGTTCTTGTTTGTTTTCATCGTTGAAAAAGACATGTACCAGGTATCAATCATAAAAATCAATTCAACAAAACAGAAAAAAATTTAGTTTTTATAAAATTGACCTTGATTAATTTAATTTTTCAAGTTGAATTATTGAGTAACCATTATTGTATTTGTGTCTGTTTAATATTTTCTAATACTGGTTTGCTAAGGAAATTGATAATAATGTACTAGAATTACAGGTTCGAAAAACTGAGATGGGATTTTCCTAATTAAATTAAAAAAATGGTAACTATTCAGCAAGAAGTTAAATGTACCCGTAGCTGTTCAGGTTGCCTCTAAAATGGGGGAGTTCGAGGCAAAAAATGTGAGTATACTCTATTATTTGATCATTTTTGAACGACGACATGGTTCATTTCAGGGGTAAGCTGAATAGTTACAAAAAAATATACTAATGTGTCTATAGGAACTACTCGGAAAAATATTTGGACTCCCACAAGTTGCTCCATTATAGTTATCAACTTGCAGGTGCCATAAGCTATGTTTTATTGACTAGAAGCATACTCTGTCAAAATTAACTGTGTTTTATTTGCTTTCTTCAGCGTGCTTTCTTAATCTCTTTGTTTCAGTATCCATATAATCGATTAGAACACTCACATCATGTGATGACAGTTTAAAGTTGGGCATGATAACCGAATATTTTTGTTGCAACGCAACTGCAATAGGATCTTTTTCCTGTAACATTTTATCAGGTTCAGTTAACCAACGTTCAAGCCAGGCTCGCTCTCGGTTTTCAACGACCGCGAATAAATCAGGACCGACTTGATTTGTATTTGGAACCTTTGCTAGCCCACCGCTGATGACATGACATGAAGTGCACAAATTTCTGAATTTCATTTCTCCATGACTAATTTGGCGAATTGCAGGTGCATTTTCGTATCGATTACGTTCTTTTCGCGCTTGTTTCCAGTTGTGTAACCAGGAGCCTAATTGGTTAGCTATAACATAGGGGTTTTCAAAAGGTGAACGTTTTACCCAACGCCCTAGCGACTGATTACCAATCACCAGACTAACATTATGATCCGATAAAGTTCGCTCTTCTTCACTTATTCCATTTATGTAAAGACCCAATTTTTTTCTAAGTTGTTTTATCTCATCTTCGTTTCCGGTCAAAAAAGTCCATCCAGGACCTACGTCGAATTTTTTTGCATATGCATTGAGTACTTCGGGGGTATCTCTTTCTGGATCAATAGAGATCGAATAGAAAAAAACATCTTTCCCCATACGCTCACCAAGAATCTTCTGAACCATTCTCATCCTCGCGGTTTCCGCAGGACAAATATCCTCGCAACTGGTGAAAATAAAATTAATAGCAACGACTTTATCTTTGATTACATCATCAAAAAACTTAACTTTTTCACCCTTGTGGGTCGTTAATTCGATATTAGGAAAATAGTCTTTACCCCAAACCTCGGTAGTACCCGTAGCACCCTTGGCAATAGAAATATTGCACAGAGACAGGGCAACTACAAAGGTGATTATTAGAAATTTTGCTGGAAAATTATTAATAGTGAAATCTATTATATTTTGTTCAATTTTTGTCATAATTATTCGCTGGTTTTCAATCAAAGGAATGCCCTGTCAGTAACAAAACAGGGCAATAAAAAATTACCGAAGAAACTGATAAATTGTTTCCTCGGTAAGCAACTTTATTTTAACTTAGGAGCCAGGAATACCATCTGTGGGACCAACTCCATCACCTTCACGGAAAGTCGGTAGGGCAACTGAGTCGATATACTCCACGCCATCCCAGGTTGGAATAACGGCAGGCATTAACTTCACTTGTCCGGGATGTTCAAGATCCCAGCGTAACAACATTGCATGATCTTCGTGTTGAGTATTGTGACAGTGCTCAACAAAACTACCTGCAAACTCTCGAAATTGGTAGGCAATATCAATCTCCCTTGCGCCATCTTCCTCAGGCCCCAGGCGGAAAACATCTTTACGCGCACCAATCTCCCACATTGGTGGTAGTTCACCATCTTTACTGATGATCACACCTTCTTCAAAGTGAACATGGATTGGATGACTCCAACCACCTCCCGTTGTGATCTGCCATACTTCGCGAGTACCATCACCCGAAAAGCCAGCCTCCGTTGGGCCAGTTGCCAACTGTGGCGCTACAGACAGGCGGCGAGTATCAGCAGTGAGTCCTCCGCCTCCATCTGTTTTCACCGTCCAGGGTGCGTTGTCAGTGCCTGACGAACGACCAAAATCAAATGTTCGGTGACGAGCATCATTAATTTTATCTACGTCTTCTTCTTTATTGCGATCCCAGGGCAGTTCTGTCATGGCCAATTTACCTGGCTCATAGTCTGCAGGGTTCATGCTTTGATCTGTGCCCTGATAAGGTTGAACACGTAATTCGAGGAACTTGCCCACAACCGGATCCGCATCTTCCCAAAAAGATTCGCCAGTATCGCTATCTACAACGTTAACCGCTTTATACTTTTCTTGAAGAATGTCTTTCAGATTAACACTACCTTCTACAATCTTACCGTTCTTATGCTCTAACATATTGACGAAATAAAGCTTGTCACCCACATTTATTCCATTTTTGGAAAAATCAACAATAATATCGTATCGCTCTGCAATTGCTTGTACTGGTAATGTGCCTTTATGTTCATCAGCATTCCCATCCGCATCCAGATCCACTTTACCGTTGAATGCTACGCTATGTTCCATGATATTTCCGTCATTGGCGATCATATGGAACGGAATGCGATTCCAGGATACATTCTGACCAGCAGCACCATGAATTTCACCAGTAGTGCGACCTGAAACTTCCTGTACCAATGCCACTTTAAAATAACGTGAAACTGATCCATTTAAAAGTCGGAAGCGATAGCTACGGGCGCGAACGTCCATAAAGGGTTTGTACAGCCAATTGGTTGTCATTACATCTCCAAGAAAACCATCTAAATTGAAAATGTTAAACCACAACTGTCCTTCTTGATCCCATGCCTTATCTGCCATAACCAGATTTACATCATAATCACGATTACCCCAGGGTAATGCTGAGCCGCTGGGAAAACGCAAATTGACGCCATCATTTACCGATTCATTCCCACGATCCTTACCACTGTAGTAGTTCATCATCGCAGCGTTACCCTTGTAAACATTTTGCGCAGTAAAATCTAGCATATGATCATGAAACCAGTGTGTACTCATAATTTCACGATGATCGCCACGCACGTTGATAAGTCCGTTTTCACAGGTTTTAACACCAGGGTTGAGTCCGTTCACAAATAAAGTTTCTCCAGTTGAACAGGGAAATGAAGCAAGAGGATCGGTTGCGGTTGTATTAACTGAATCATATCCCGCAATTTGCATTGGCCAACGATAATCATAGTACTGACCAGGGAAGAAAAATGCATTGGCAAAACCATCACTTTCAGCAGGATTATGTCCATTATGCTCGTGGGTAGAAATTGTATGCAGACCGAATCCACGATTAGCAGTTGGGTCAAGTGGCAAACCATTATAGTGCCGCATAAGCAATGGCTGCCCTACACGCGCCATTAATAGTTTGGGTGGTAAAGTCCCATCAAATGTCCACAAAGACTTGTGGCTCTGCATTGGCATATCAGGATGAAATGAAATATTAATACCGGCAGTTGTCCCTGAAGTTGCAGCTACACCAGCGGTATTGTGATAAAGACCGTTCACACCAAACTCACCAAGTTGATATTGATGTAATTGATGTTTGTCGCGAATTCCACCATTAACCCGTGCGCCTGTATGCACCGTTTTAAAATAGGATTGCGGATAAAACTCATTCCAGCGTTGGTGAGCCCAACCCCGACCACCAGGACGACCTTCCATCGGGGCGCCATCTAATGAACGTCCCAGGAAATTTTCTATTACTGGACTCCACGGATTGGGATCTATAATATTAGAAAACTCTGATGGGAATGGAAAGATGCTGGCTTGATCAAGAAAAGCATCCAACTCTGTTGTTTGAGGTTGGCTGGCTACTACGCTATCGGGATCTTGATAAGGTGCAGGCCCCTTAGTTGGCATAGGAAATGGCGCTGTTCCAGGAATGATAGAGGCATCAAGTTTTTGGTTACCAAATTCTTCGAATCGCAGTATTTGTTGGCTAAACGGCTGCGCTCCATACATAGGACTCGCTGCAGCGCCAGTTGGAACATCATACTTGCCGCCGCCACCTTCTGCCTGTGTACCTGTCGTCAAGCCGTTATTAACACCCGCATCGGCATGTGCGCCATTTTGAATTTCAAGAGCGCCTTCCATCGGCGGTTCTAGTTCCTGAAGGTCATCACTTAAGTCATCACCAATTAATGGTCCAGTAAAAGCCGAGGGGTCGTTAGATGGTGGGGGGCCGGTATAGTCGGTAGCAGCAATAACGGAGAAAGTGACAGCAACAGTTGCCAATCCCCATACTAAAATATGGCGATGGTGCTTTTTTTTATTTATCATTAATTGACCTTTGTATTAAAATAAGTTTTTATTTCGTAAAACAAATTCGAAACTCTGCTTAAAATTTTCCAAAAAATAAAATGGAAAAAATACGATAAGCGATTGCTCAAACTCACTCTGACTTGATTTTATAGATATCAGGATCCATTTTATAAGTTGTTTATTGTCACTTAAAAAACTCCTGATGACTGGTTGCAAAAAAAACAATTTGCCATCATGGATATTAGAAAAAGACTGCTATTTTTATTCAATTAAGAGTTTTATATGGAAAAATTTATTCTGATATCTTCTTTTTTATTTTTCTAATTGAACCTGACGGAGTGATAATAGCTAGGAAACCAAGCGGTCAATAGAGGCGAATATCCTTATTTTTTTACTGAATATCATCAGGTTTTACATGCATATGGCCATGCCAAATAGCCTGTCGCTTGTGTAGTCCATTTAACAAACAATCCAAAGAAGAATTATTAAACACACATAAGTAGGTGTTTTTATTAATCAAAGCTATAAAAAAGGGATGTGTCCCTAGCCCCACACTGTGCCAGTGGATGTTGTTATTTTCACTACTGATTAATATAAAAAACAGACCGTATATGACAACCATTGTGGGAATATTTGTCCTCGTCAGAGGCTGAAGCTAATATGAAGGGCAGTTATATTTGGATTAAAGCTATTGTTCTTGTTCAAACCACTGTGGCTTTTTTAAATAACCTCAGCTCGGGATAAACATGGCCGCTCAATACAGTGATTTACGCGTTATACTGCGTTATGTTCACTCAAAAGAGCCAGCTATTTGCTCTTAAAAATGCCTTGTCTGACACAAAAATCCCTACATTGAGCCAATTATTGTTATGTGCAAAACATAAGATGCTGTAACTTTTTGAAACTTAAGTGTTAAATCAGGATTCTTGACTTACCTTATCCCGAGTTGAGGTAAAATACAACGATGTGATTCCCATATAGTATTTCATGCGATATATAAAATTTTTGTCGCTATTCTACAACCCTCTCCGGGTATCCAGGTAAGTCGCAAAGCTGCCTAGCCAATGGCTTCCCATATAGTGTAAATCGTTAATCACTGAATCCAGACCTGCTTTTTTATGGTTTTTTGCTGCAAATAAAATAGCAGCTCGACGAGAGTCATTTTCTGGCAAACCAGAGGCTATACCTTCTAACATCCAGGCACGACTTAAATTTAAACCATCCAGATGTGCCAGTTTTCCATCAGATTTATCAGTGACGATTGCTGGAGACAGCCAACTACTGTTGAGATCCGTAGGAATTGTGGGTAAAAATTTATTGATCCAGAGCCCGTATTGTTTCTTGTCCATCACTCGCCGCATTAAATCAGCTTCAGCAATACAGGGTGAAAGAAAATCTTGTCCGGACGGTTCGTAAGCTAAGGGACAGCTAATGTCTTTGCTATAATACTTTTTTATTCTGGCGGTTAATAATTGCTCCATATCATCATTCCTAGCAATTCGACTCCAGTCTAAAATCAAACCAAACGCAAATGCCGTTTGACTGTGCTCTCCTACACGAATTGGAAAATCTAATTTTGGTAACCAGGTAGAAATATTGGAGACAATTTTTTGTTCTAATGGCATTAAAGCCTGTAGCCATTTTTTAGCTACGGGATCTTTCCATTGTCGCAATTCTGATGTCAATTGTAAAAACCAGGCCAGGCCATAGGGACGTTCGAAAGAGGTGCCAGTGTTGGAGCGATTAAAATATTTTAATTCACCCGCGATATTTTCACTGGTAAAACTTTGGGATAGTTTGGCGATAATTTCTTTTTTGCTATCAATAGATCTATTTTGATGTAGTAACCTGACTAATAACCAATGTCCATGAACTGAAGAATGCCAGTCATAACAACCATAAAAGACAGGGTATAATTCTCGTGGCGTTTTTACATGCTCCAGGCCATTCATTCTATGTTTAATACCGTTGGGGTACTCTTTATGAATACAGGATAAAGCTAGCCGGGCAAAACGTGAAGCCAGAGCATTTTTGCTAGCTAACTCATCCTGTTTTTGTGCGCCGATGTGAGTACTGAAAAACAGGATTGTTATAAATAAATATTTAAAAGGTTTCATTCATTTTCCTTTAAGGGAACATTGTGGCGGTATTTATAAGCCAAAGATGAATGTCTCCATAATAACCAATGCCTATTCAATCATTCAATGTTTTTATTTAATCTCAACTCTGGATAAGATAGGTCATCTAAACTCTTTAAACGTTGAAATTTCAATAGGTTACATAAGCTAATATATTGTATGTGTTAATTAATTGGCTCAATATTGGGACTTTTGTGTCTAGCAAGCCAAGTTCTCGAACAAATAGCTGGCTATTTTGAGTGAAATTATTGGCAGGGATGGCATGTACACTGTAAACGCATCGTACAGGACGTAACTTTTTAGAGCAATGCAGGAGCAATTGCCGAGGAGACAGTTTTCAGGTAACGCGGAAAGGCGCAAAAATCACTGTATTGAGAGGCTTAGCTTATCCAGAATTGAGGTTATCTATACCCGTTATTTCATGTTTTTTCCTTTTGGTTGTTGAATTGATTTATCTTGTTTATAGGTTTAACGCTAAAGGAGAAGATTGGTTGACAGTAACGACTATTTTTCTAACCCGACATTCATCACCTATCTTTTATGAATAAGATTTATAAATAAGAATGTTGATTTCTGCTTAAAATGTGTACGTTTTTTATTTTCTGTCAGGGATTAGTATAACAACAAAATAATTCCGTACAACTTTTCTTCTAAAAAGTCGTTATTTTTATATTAATTTTTTAAGGTGATGAATGTCACATTATTTTGATTTAACCTTATAATTTTAGTTATTTCAGGTAAGCCAATAAGTCGTTAATTTGTTTCTTCCCCCTCCTCGATCTGTTTAAAACTTCACATTGAAGTCCAGAACAAATTCTCTCAATACGGCCTACTGCTTTTTTAGTTATTATTTGATTGAAAATTATTTTGGTCAGACCAATCTCTAACCTGAGTCCATGAACTCATGGAAAATTACACAATTGAACTGTGTAATTTTATTAGTTCTTAGAATATGGAAACATATTCTTATATTGTTTTGGAATAACGCTCCCGTTTAACCTCCTTAATTTTGACATAAAGTCTCATGCCATCATGGTTATACCGAGGGTTAAATTATTTAAGAGCTGATGGAATTTATGCTCTCTGCGGTTTCTAAAATAATTAAGACAAATTGCAACTCTCCACTTAAAAAGAGAGGTTCAGCACCATTTTGAGCATTTGATTATTCGTGTATTTACAACTAGATTGAAGTATATATTGAAACAATGGGTTAGGTCAGACACCAAAAAGCGTTGTTTAGCTACCACTAAATTCTTCTTTTTTGCCGCCCGTGAACCTGGACATTAAGCCCGAAAATATTTTTATTGGGTCAAATTATTGTGATTAGTAATCTTCAAAGAGATAAGGATGTTCAACGGATAATATTGATCGAGGGTTCAATAAATTTTGTTGTGCTCATCGCAAAAATTATAGTGGGGATCGCTACAGGGTCATTGGCTATTATTGCTGATGCAATACACTCTTTAACTGATGTTGTTAATAATGTTGTAGCCTGGGTAGTAATTCGATTATCAAGTTCACCTCCAGATCGCGAACACCCGTATGGACATCGTAAATTTGAAACTTTAGCTGTTTTTTTTCTCGCTTCATTACTGGTTGTGCTTTCGTTTGAATTAGCAATGCACGCAATTAATAAGGATGACTCTGAAATAGTTAATTCTGTTTGGGGTTTGGGAATTATGCTAGCTGTTCTGGTCGTCAATATATCATTAGCAACCTGGCAACGTATGTGGGCACGTCGATTACATTCTGATATTTTACGAGCGGATGCAAGTCATACCTTTGCTGATGTATTAACAACTATTGTTGTCATAGCTGGGTGGCAGTTATCCGCTATGGGTTATTTGTGGTTAGATCAAGCCTGTGCTCTGGCTGTTTCAGTTCTTGTTTTCTATCTGGCTTATAGTTTGTTTAAAAGTGCTTTTCCTATACTTGTCGATCAATTTGCCTTAGATCCTGAATTGCTGTCCAGTTCCATTCGAGAAGTTGATGGTGTTCGTAAGGTTAACAGGGTTCGATCACGCTGGATAGGAAGTGATAAATCCATTGATTTGATCATTTCAGTAGATCCAGAACTTTCAACCAACGATTCGCATAATATTGCGACAACTGTAGAATCACTTATTACAGAGAAATTTGGTGTGTCTGATATTTCAATACATGTTGAACCATTTAATGAAAAAGCTTGAAAAATATATTAATGAAAACCAGCGAAAGCATAGTTTTGCTATGCGTAATTAAAACGAAGAGGAAAATATCATGAGTCAAAATTCACTTTACAAGCGTCTCGGCGGCTATGACGGCATCACAGCTTTTGTCAATAATTTACTACCACGCTTGCAGTCAGATCCTCAGTTATCGCGTTTCTGGGAAAACCGGGGAGATGATGGTATAGCAAGAGAAAAGCAGTTACTTATAGACTATCTCAGCTCAAATGCTAGCGGTCCTGTGTACTACACAGGTCGAGACATGAAACTATCACATAAAGGCATGAATATTAGTGAAACTGATTGGTCTATATTTTTTGAACATGCTGGAGCTACCATGCAAGCCCTACAGGTGCCACAACAAGAACGCGATGATGTCGTAGCATTTGTCACAAGTCTGAAAGAAGATATTGTAGAAGTGTAGATAAACGTTTATTTAAAAATAAACGGCGCACAGGCTTCGTCCGCCAAGCAAAAAAGCCCAATCATTTCTGACTGGGCTTTAATTAGACTTTTCTCCTTTATTAATTCAATAAATAACTAAAATCATGGTAAGACAATACACATTTGCTCTATAAAGCATTGCCTTATACTTCAGTTAAAGTTCTTTATCTTTCGTTTCTATCCTGAACCATTACTGTTCCCAAACTTTAGCGCCAATTATGGGATCACATTGCAGGTACTGTAACCCACTTTCTCTAACTGCCTATTATACTCATCATCGCACGTATTAAGTGCTGTAACATCTTGTGTAGTTTGTTCAGTTGATAATAGTGCTGTTCAGTTGATAATAGTGCTGTTCAGTTGACAGGGTTACCAGTTATTTTACCCGAGTCAATAAAACTGATCGTGCAAATACGGGATTGATTACAGGAAACTCCAAGTACATTATTAAAGCGCGATAAGCCTGAGCCTGTAGGTCCACCATCAGAACTATTACTGAAAGGTAAAGACTGAATAGAATCATAATGGAGTATATTTAAGTTATCTGGATCTGTTTCATTCAAAATTACATCTATACTAAAGGGTGTTAGTCCTATGCCATTATAATAATGAACATCAATATAAAAGAAACCGTTTTGATAAACAGAATCATCCGTTTTTCTATATGAAATAACTTCAGGACCAAAACCTGTTGTATTATCGTGATCTAGGAATCCTGGAGTCTCAACTCGGTTTTCAAAATATATTGTACGGCCAAGTTTATCGAGGGAATATATATCAATATCAGTTCCAAATGTTTTCCAGGTTAAAACAAATGCAACTCGAGAGGGAACAAGCGCATTGGAAACTCCCAGTGTATTTTCAACGCCCACAACAGTGATAATATTTTCTTCGGTTAGAGGGGTGCTTAAATCCTCAGAATTATATCCCTGCACAGTAAGCTGGTTATCACCCATTGTCATCACAACATCGGCAAAAAAGGAGCCGCTTGCAGTGACTGATGTCACAGTTTTGAATGAACCGTTTGAAACAACGACACGATCGACCGTGGTAGCAACACTGGGAACTGAGCCGGTCACCGAGATCACACGATTATTCACTGTGCTATTATTTGCTGGACTGGTAATTATTACTGGAGGAAGTAAAGTACTTCTTATTTCAAACGCAACATCAGTAACTCTCACATCACGAGCTGTCGGATTAAGCAAGGTTATAAACATGGGAACTAATTCCTTACTTTCAAATATATGCTCCGATTTCTCACTCGTTTTATAGCTTTTGTGTGGGATTTCATCAAGTAGATTTCCACCTGTAAAAATAACATTTTCTGATAGCATGGAAACCGTCAATGCCGGAGAACTCGCTGCAACCTTTACTCGCAATACCGCTTCATCACTTGTACCTACATTATCCCAGGTATTTGGATTAATCTTTATGGATACGGCACCAAAAGCCGGGATTTTGAAAATGCTAACTAAAGGTATTTGTTGCACGTTACCAACCGTTGACTAATCGCTTTTGAAGACTTGATGCTTCGTTGGCAAAAATTTGAAACTAGCTTTGAATTCGCTATCATCCAATTTTTTAATGTCTTTTTGATAGAGTGTCGCATATTGGTAAAACAATAGAGCTGCGTCAATGGAAGATGTTTTGGCAGCTCCCAAATGTGCACCAAAGGTACAAGATGCATTATTTAATTCATCGACAAAATTATTAATTCCAGTAGGGTCAGCGGCCTTATCAATATTTAAAAGGTGTCTATAGATACTATTAAAGTCTGTGCATTCTGAAGACAATAATTTAAAGAAAGAAAATCGTTGATAGGGCCATGTCAAATCATTGCTTGTAAATCTAGCATTAAGTCCACTTTCGAGAATTTGCCAGCCAGTCATCTGCTCCTTATAGAGATAGGTATTCAACCCATCAAAATTTATGCTAGGAAAGTTATTATCTTCAAACCATCTGGCGGATCCTTCAATAAACCACGCCGTTTTATCAATATCACCTCTTATAAGCAAATCGCGACCAGAGATTTTACTTCTTAGCTGAGCATGGTGAAAATACTCATGCATAACCGTTCCTCTCATATTATTTTTTTCAAAAATGCGCTTATTCAAGTATAGAACATTTGCGTTTCCTCTAACACTAGGATCGATATACCCCATGTCATCTTCTGTTCCAGGTAATGTAAACAGCTCCACTCTAACGTCCAGGGATGAGTCATAATCTAATCCCAGATCATTAAAAGCGAGTTGAGCTTCCAACAACCATGTTACAAGTTCTTTGATCGTAGTACCGTTCCAGTTCGTGGATGATGCTGTTTTCCCGAAACCTGTTATCTTAAAAGAACTTGTGCCATTTATGCATGT